>JAFZQJ010000026.1 GCA_017620395.1 Clostridia bacterium
CGAGAGGACCGGGATGGACGCACCTATGGTGCACCTGTTGTCGTGCCAACGGCACAGCAGGGTAGCTAAGTGCGGAACGGATAAACGCTGAAGGCATCTAAGCGTGAAGCCGCCCTCAAGATTAGATATCCCACAGCTTAAGCTGGTAAGACCCCTTGTAGACCACGAGGTTGATAGGTCGGAGGTGTAAGCGTGGTAACACGTTCAGCTGACCGATACTAATAGGTCGAGGGCTTGTCCTTTGCTAGTCAAGGACCGTTGCCCGTCCTCCCTTTTCTCCTTCACATTACCTTGTCATTCGGTTTTCAGGGTGCGAGTGTGATATGCACCATTAGCTCAGCTGGTAGAGCACCTGACTCTTAATCAGGGTGTCCAGGGTTCGAGTCCCTGATGGTGTACCAGACGGATCGCGCTTCACGCGCTTTCCATATACGGCCCGTTGGTCAAGCGGCTAAGACGCAGGCCTCTCACGCCTGAAACGGGAGTTCGATTCTCCCACGGGTCACCACCCGCTTTGACGCGGGAAAAGTGAATAGTCGGTGTTTATGACGTTGAGGTTCACCCGTTCCCATCCCGAACACGGAAGTTAAGCTCATCAGTGCCGAAAATACTTGGCTGGCGACGGCCCGGGAAAATAGGTCAATGCCGACACGAAAAACCACCTTTCGCGAGGTGGTTTTTTGCTATGCCCGAATAGTTGCCGTTCCATGACTCGTGCGGCGGGCAACAGGTTTTTTTATTGCTTTTTTTCGTTTGTATGCTATAATAATTACAGAGCAATTCAGCGATTCTCGCACCCATGGCGAAACTTCCTCAATAAGCAGGCGCTCATTTCAAAAAAAAGGAGTGGGTAGATGTGAAAAAAACGATAACGGTTCTTTTGGTGTTCGCCATGCTTCTGTCACTGCCGTTAGCGAGTTTTGTCAGCATCGGAGCCGCCACGGAAGAGAACGTCGCACTCAACAAGCCCGCGCGAAGCAACCTCAACCGCGCGGACGCGCATCTCGTGACCGACGGCAACAGCGAAACCTACTGGAAGGGCCGCGAATACCCTTCGTACGTCGACGTCGATCTCGTCGACAATTACGAGTTGGAAAAACTCGTGATCAAGCACCCGTCTTCCGTGAGATCCGTTTACAGATACACGGTCTACGGCAGCGTCGACGGCGTGAACTACAATCAGATAGCGCAGAAATCCGACGACAACCCCGTTTCGCGCGCCGGCGACACATATATTTTCGCCGAAAAGCCGCTCGTCCGCGTGATCAGGGTTTATCTGGAATATACCTCCGACGGCAGCAACGTATATTTGGGCGAGATCCTCGCGTACGGCGAGAAATCAGACGCGCCCGTAATCGACAACAGCGACGATCTGGTCATACCGGACTATGACGAAACCGAATACGCCGCTCCGATAACGGTCGACGACACGATAGCGGAGGTGCGCGGAATAGTCGAACGCACCGTCGGCGCGGACTATCTCGACTGGTTCGAGTTTGAGATCCGGCAGGACGCCTCGGCGGGAAATGACTACTATGTCCTCGAGGATACCCCGGAAGGGAAGATCCGCATCCGCGCGAACAACGGAGTTTCGCTCGCCGCGGGCCTGAACTACTACTATAAATACTACTGCAACGTCCACATTTCGCAGGAAACGCGGCAGACGAAAATGCCGGCGAGCGTCGTCCCGATAAACGCGATTGTGCGAAAGGACAGTCAGGTTAAATACAGATACGCCTATAACTACTGCACCTTTTCCTATACGATGGCGTTCTGGGGCGAGAGCAAGTGGCAGGACGAGTTGGACTGGCTCGCGTTATCGGGCGTCAATCTTATGCTCGACGTCACGGGATACGAATACGTATGGCTCAAATACCTGACGGGCATCGGGTATTCCTTCCTTGACGCGAAAGACATCATATGCGGCTCGGCGTACTACGCCTGGCAGTACATGGGCAACATCGAAGGCAAAGAAGCGCCGCTGCACAATCAGTGGTTCACCGACCGCGTGGAGCTTGCGCGCCGCAATCACAGGCGGATGCTCGCGCTCGGCATACAGCCGCTTTTCGAGGTGTATACCGGGATCCTTCCCAACGAGATACTTGATCACGGCGTAGACATAGACGCGAACCTGGTCATGTCTCAGGCGCGTTGGGCGGACATGTACCGCCCGGCGATGCTGCGCACCGACAACGAAACCTATAACTCATACGCTGAAATATTCTATCAGGCGCAGCGCGACGCATTCGGGGACATCACCGATTATTACGGCGGAGATATCTTCCACGAAGGCGGCACGAGGCCCGCGGATCTGAGCGACGCTGTGATTTCCGAGCAGATAATGCAGCAGCTGTTGAAGGCGGACGGGGACGCGGTCTGGGTGATACAGAGCTGGCAGAACAATCCCACCGGCGGGACGCTCAGCACTTTCAGAAAATACCCCGGCCACGCGCTCGTGCTCGATCTTTCCACAAACACCGATCCCAAATGGGCAACGACCGATGAATTCAGCGGCACCCCGTGGATATACAGCACGATTGAACTTCTGGGCGGCCACAAGGACATGCACGGCTGCCTCACGACCTTCTCAAAGCTTCCTTCCTTCATAAAGGAGCGTGAGCACGCGGTAGGCATCGGCTTTGTTACCGAAGGCACCGAGGTCAATCCGGTCCTTTACGAGCTTATGATGGAGGCGTGCTGGGAAAAAAGCGACATAAAACTGTCGACATGGATACGTTCATATATAACGCGGCGCTACGGAGCCGAATCGAAATCCGCGCACGAAGGCTGGCTGATCCTGCTCGAAACTGTTTATAAGGACCTGGATTACTGGCACGTCGACACGAGCAACTCCTCCGCTTTCGCGACGATATGGACGCCTTCCGAGCCGACTTACAACCTAGAAGAGCTCGAAAAGGGGATGATCTATCTTCTTGACGACTACGCCGTTCTTTCCGAGAGCGAGTGTTATCTTTACGACGTATCCGACGTGTTGAGGCAGTATTTGAGCGGGTATCAGGCGATCATGTATAACGAGTTTATGAAGGCGTACGATGACGGCGACCTCGCCTTGTTCCGCGAAAAATCCGCGAAGTTCCTGAAAAGCTTCGACCTGCTCGATCAGATCCAGCAGACGCGCGTGAACTGCACGCTGGGTGAATGGCTGGGGCTCGCGACGGACGCCGCGGCGAGTTATGACGACTTCTCGCGCCGCATCTTCGAAAAGAGCGCGAAGGCGCTTATAACCGTCTGGCACGCGATGGGTTCGCTCATGGATTACGCCTACCGCGCGTATTCGGGGCTGATCACGGATTATTACAAACCGCGTTGGGAAAAGCGCGTCAAAGCGTGGGACGACCGCCTGAACGGCATAAACACGCCGTTCCCATCGTCTGCGCAATTCGACGATTCCGGCTGGATTTACGTGCTTGAGGATAAAGAATACGGCAGAGAGCTAAACAACGATAAGGCGGGCGTCGCCGCGGCGGCGTCGGACGTCTTGCAGTACTATTCATTCGTGCCGTCGATAAAGGATATAGACACCAACCACCTGCTTTTCAACCTCGCGCTCAAAAAGAACGTCTGGGCGACGAGCTATGAATACGACAGCGAACCGGAATACGCGGTAAACGGACTGCGCACGATAGAAAGCAAATACTGGGGCGCGCAGTATCCCTGCTCCTTGACGATAGACCTCAAAGACGTTTATGAGATCGAAAAATTCAACATCGTCAATTTTTACAGCACGGACCGCTACTATCATTATGAAATATACCTCTCTACGAACAATCGCGACTATGTAAAAGTAGCGGAAAAGGTCAACTCCGATCCGCCGACCGCAGCGGGAGACACTTATGAGATAGAGCCGACGCCCGCGCGCTATGTAAAGGTGACGATGACGTATAATTCCAGAAATACCGGCGCCCATATAGTCGAAGTTGAAGCGTGGGGCGATAATCCGAACATTTCCGCGGCGCAGAGGAGGGTGCTGATAAAGCAGCTCGAAGCGCAGCAGAAGAAGATAGAAGAGCTGCGCGCCTGCTACAGAGGCGTGCTCTCGACCGTAACGGAGTTCTCGACGCAGTCGCCGCAGCCGCAGGATGTTGACGGCGACGGCGCGATAACGGTCTCCGACGTGCTGCTTGTTATGCGTATGGTCGTCGGGTTCGATCCCGTCGACCTTAACGGCGACGCTAACGGCGACGGCCACGTCAACATCTGCGACGCTCTCATTCTGCTTCGCTCCGCTGTCGGAGTAATATAATTTAACCGGTTCAAAATACCGCAAGGACGTGATAATATGAAAATCGACATTTCCGAATTAGGGCTACCGCGTGAAGCGGTCGACCGTTCGCTCGTTTCCGCGGGCGATCCCGCGCGGCTCTCGCGTGTTATGCGCAAGGCGCGTGAAGGCGGCAGGATATGCGTCGCCTGCATCGGCGGCTCGATAACCCAGGGCGCTTACGCTTCGGACTATGAAAAGACCAGCTACGCCGCGCTTGTCGGCGACTGGTGGCGCGATACCTTCCCGAAGGCGCAAATTGAATTCCATAACGCCGGCATCGGCGGAACGCAGAGCATCCTCGGCGTCCACCGGGTCGAACGCGACGTGCTCCGGTACGACCCCGACTTCGTTATCGTGGAGTTCGCCGTCAACGACCATCCGGACAACTGGGAGACCGAGGCGTATTCGAATCTCTGCCGCCGTATCCTTTCGTGGCGCACGAACCCCGCGGTGCTGCTGCTCTTCACGATGGATCACGCCTACATCAATACGCAGGAGACGGAGATCACCGTCGGCGAGCATTACGGACTGCCGATGGTCAGCCAGCGCGACGCGCTCAAGCCGGAGATCGAAGCCGGACGTATCGTCTGGACGGATATTGCGAAGGATTGGGTGCATCCCAACGACCGCGGCCACGCTATAATCGCGGCGCTTGTATGCGACCGCCTGCAAAGCGTGTTCGATAGCCTTGACGGCATAACGGATGAGGAAAAACCGCTCCCTGAGATCTTTATCAGTGACCGCTACGCGAACGCACGCCTCTACACCTACGACGATATAACGCCGGAATCGCTCGGCAGCTTCACGTTCAAGTTCGAAGAGGAACGCTTCTGGCTCGCATACAGGAAATACTGGCACTGCGAGGGCGCTGGCGAACCGATAAGATTCAAGGTAACAGGCAGCCGCGTTTTCCTGATGTACGATGGCGGCACGACCGACAAGCACAAGATCTCCTACAGCGTTGACGGCGGTGAAATAACGCCCGTTGTGCAAACGACTCTCGACGCCGGATCTGCCGCGCTCTACCGCGTTTTCGACGGCGCGGAAGGAGAGCACGAGATTGCCGTACGCTGCGACGAAGGCGTCTTCGATATGAAGGGGCTGCTCGTCAGCTGAAACGGCTGAAACCGCTAAAAAAAGAAATAACGTAATAAAATCAGCCCGCGGAACTCCGCGGGCTGATTTTATTTCATATGATTTCGTTTTACTTTCCGCCGAAGAGAGAGTCTATAACGAGGTTCTGTTTCGGTCCGAAGGATTCGCGGATAGTGTACCAGTTTTCGCCTCTGAGCGCTCCGTTGAGGACTTCCTCCCATTCGAGCAGCTCGTTATATGTGTACTGGTGCTCGTAATAACGCGGGGCGCGCATGCGGATGAACTGATCGTAGGTCCAACCGTTGATCTCGCACTGCGCGAGGGTGGAGGTCATATCGAGCTCCGGAGTCTGTTTGTAGAAGTTGAAGATCTCGATAAAGGCTCTCGCCTCGTTGACGTTCTTCGCGCCGACGGGGATCGCGTGGCCGCCGATGACGTAGTCCTGTCTCGGGCCGAGGCCGGTGGCGGTGTTTTCGGGGATCGGCACGAAGTCGATCTTGCCGTTTGCGGCCATCGAGCGGAAGGGCTCGGACATAGTCAGCCAGTTGCCGAAGAGGTACATCGCCGCCTTACCGGAGGCGAAGTAGGCGCTGGCCTTGCTCATATCGCAATAGAGCTTTTCGACGGATCCCATCTGTGAGATGTAGCTGATTGCGTCGGCGATCTTGGGATCGTCGAGGTTGCTGACGTACTTGCCGTTGTCGAATTTCGCAAAGTTCGTATCGAACATAGCGAAGACTTCACGCAGCCAGGTGTGTCCGAAGGCGAAGCCGTATATCGTGGTGTTGCCGCCTTCTTTAATCGTGAGCTTGCGGCAGATATTGTCGAAGTTGTCCTTCGTCCACTGTTTCTTTTCCCAGAGCTGGAGCGGATCTTCAAGGCCGTACTCTTCAAAAATGGTCCTGTTGAACCAGATCATCGTGTTGGCGTTGACTTCGGGAGCTGCGAGGATCTTGCCGTCAACGGTGACGTACTGCATGAACTGCGACAGATCGCGCCAGTTGCGGTTTTTCCAGTCGAACTTATCGGTGATGTCGGACCAGACGTTCGAGAACATCAGCGTGATGAGGTCGCGGTCGCGAAGCTTATAAACGTCGGGGGCGTTTTCCGCAAGGACCATCGCCTGAAGCTTCATTCCGCAATCGCCGTAGTTGTAGGTGAGGAACTTGATGTTCGGTCCGCCGTACTTCTCCATATAAGCTATCATATGGACAGAGTCGGGAGTCTCGGCGCTCCAGTGGCTGAGGAACGAGACGGTCTTATCGCGGTAGTGGTAAGTCGGCGTGATATAGGGCTCGCCGGAATTGTCGACGATCGTCTCAACGGAGCCGAGGTCGACTGAGGACGACCAGACGATGTGTCCGGCTTCGTCAGTCTTGCCGCCGTTGTCGTCGGCGACGCCGCTGCCGGAAGAAGACGCTCCGTTTCCGTCGCCCTGCTTTTTGCAGGCCGCCATGGCGAATACCATACCGACGGCGAGAAGCAGCGCGATGATTTTCAATAGTTTGTTTTTCATAATCTGCCCTCCTTGCGGGAAAATGACTTCTCCACGATTATTATAATAACACCTGAACGGAGCAAAGTCAATAGATAAAACACGGTAAAGATATGAAAAAAACGGCTCTCAGCGTCAGCTGGCGAGCCGTTTTTTCATCGTGCGGTTTCGGCGGATCGGCGTTACGGGCGGTACGGTTGCCTAATGTCAAGCGCGTTCGGGTTTTCGCTCGCGGCGCATCCGCCGGCGGATTCGCCTTCGCGCAGCAGTCTGCCCATAACGACGAAGCGCGCGCCTTCGACGCCGTCGACGTAGGCGCAGGTGGAGAGAGTTATTATCGAATCGTCGGGCGCGACGTCGACGTTCGTTTTTATACTCGAACGCGCGAGAGCTTCGTTCACGACTGCGGAAAAGCCGCTCGCGGAATACGACGGTCTTATGTAGTCAAACCGAACAGTCGTGTAAAACGCGGCGAAAATCTTGAACCTGTATTTTTTATAGAGTGTGGAATAGTCGATTATCGGCGCGGAGTTGTAAAAGGAGGCGCTGCGGTATTTCAGCAGCTGCGCGAAGAGCGTGTGATCCTTCAGGTTGTGCCCGAAGATCGTCGTGTTCTCGGACAGATTGACCGGATCGCAGCGATAGTGCATAAAAACCGTACCGCCGGATGCGTAACCGCCGTAAAGGGTGCGGCGAAGATAGAAGTTGTTGTCGTAAGACTGTACGACGGGGTAATCCATAAAGGCCACACCGCCGGCGTTCGTCAGAGTAAGCCATCCGACGACGTCGCTGTTGATCGAATAGGGGAGGCGCAGATTATCGAGCACGCCGTCCGGTCCGTCGTAAGAGACTGCCGGCAGACCGTCGTCAACAATCGATTTGAGCTCGACCGAGCGCGGCGAACCGTCGTCTTCCGAGGTGACGTGGGAGACGCTTTCCGGTGCTGCGGAGGAGGCTCCGCCGCCGCTTTTGCACGCCGCCGCCGTGAGGAGCGTTGCGAGCGCGAGCAGCAGCGCGGCGGTTCTTAACGGTCTGTTTTTCATTAACTGCCCTCACAAAGCATTACACTTGTTCCACATATCAACAAACGCTTTCGCTTCGTCGCGGTCGGAAGCGGTTTTGCCCCACCACGTTATGCCTTCGAAATGTTCGAGATAATCGATTATTTCCAGAACAGTCGTCTTATATATCTGCTGAAACCTGACATTTTCAACAAAAGATACCGGTATCCAATCCGTAACGTATCTCCCGAACCGGTTGCGCCCTATAACGTAAACCGCATCCGAGTCAGTGTCCCAACGCAATCCGTTGATATATACTTTTGTTCCGCCGGTGAACGCTTTAGTGCCGAAGCGGGTGACGCCTTCGTCGTCAATGTGCTGCTTCACGATGTTTCCTGCGGCTCCGAAACGCCAAATGCTTTTCATACTGTTAAACCTGCTTCCTGCCGAATTACCGGATTACGCTCCCGCCGGAACGTATTCCTGCCTGATGTCGAGCGCGTTCGGATTCTCACTCGCCCAGCAGCCGCCGGCGGATTCGCCGTCGCGCAGCAGCCTGCCCATAACGACAAAGCGTGCGTCTTCAATACCGTCAATGTACGCGCAGGTCGAGAGAGTAATTATCGTGTCGTCGACTCCGACGTCGACGTTGGTGTTGATGACGGAGCGTGCCTTTGCCTCGGAGACTATGGCGAGGAATTCCTTTCTGTCAGAGAAGGAGACCTGGATGTAGTTGAAGTCGGTCGTCGTATAGAACGCGGCGAATATCTTGAACTTGTATCCCTGATAGAGCGTTGAATAGTCGATTATCGGCGCGGAGTTATAGAAGGATGCGCTGCCGTATTTGAGCAGCTGCGCGAACATACTGTTGTCCTTCATGTTGTGGCCGTAGACGACCGTGTTCTTCGAAAAGATAGAGGCGTTGCAGCGGTAATCAAGGAATATCGTGCCGCCGGTGGCGTAGTCTCCGAAGAAGGAGCGGCGCAGGTAGTGATCGTTATCGGAGGACTGCACGACGGGGTAGTCGATGAAGGCCGCGCCGTTGTTCTTCTTGATGGAGATCCATCCGACTATATCGGAGTTCTGCATATACAGCACGTGGAAGTTCTCGAGGACGTCCTCCGGTCCGGTGTAAATGAAGGACGGATCGTTTTCCTCGATATACTTCTGCGTGTCATTGTACATATCCTGCGCTTTTTCGGAGGCTTGGATGTTGCGGCGGCGTTCCATGAAATCGTTGAGGATGTACGCAGAGCTGACGACCAGCACGACGAACGCCATACAGAACGCTATGACGCGTACGAGGTTCAGCCAGTTGAAACCTCCGCTGCGGCGCGGATCGAATTTGTAGCGGCGGGGGAAGAATCCTTTTTTGGCGTCCTTGCCGTTATCCTTTTGTTTGACGTAGAAGGGGCCGACCTTGATGTCCGGCATCAGCGAGTCGCCCTCCGCGAGCCAGCGCTCGGTAACGACCGGCAGTCCGGTCAGCCTGCGGCGGAGCATATCGAAAGCGTGCAGCGCCGCGATCTCGCGTATGCGCGAACGCGTGTAGCGCGGATCGGTCAGCGAGAGCTTGCGGACGAAGCAGTCGCTTCCGTCGTATAAGCAGATATATACTATACCCTTGTTCGGATCGTCGTCGCCGGCGCAGCCGGTGACGGAGAGCGCGTAGTCGGCTTTGGAGGTGAAAAGCGCGCCGGCGGCCATGTCGGCGGCGGTCTGCGGACTGACGGCGCCGTACTTTTTCAGCGTCTTGCCGCGCACGCTCAGCGCGGAGCGCTTGATGTCGTTGGAATATGCGGTGACGCCCTGTTCGAAGACGGCGGAGGAGCCGTTGATATCGGTGATGCGTTTGGCGATGAGTCCGCCGGTGCAGGATTCGGCGGTCGTCACGCGCAGCTTCTTTTCCTTCAGCAGTCGCACGACCTCTTCGGCGAGGGAAGCGGCGTTCCTTCCGTAGGCATATTCCCCGAGAGCTTCCTGAACGCGGTCCGCGATCTCTTTTGCGGAGGTCTCCGCCTCTTCAGCGGAATCGGCGCTGACGGTTATCTCCGCGGTCAGCTCGCCGTTTCTGGCGTAGGTGCCGACGCCGGCGTTCCCGCAGTCGACAGTCTTGATGACGTCGTTCATCGCGGATTCGGGTATGCCGAACACGTTGACGGTTTCGGTCACGATATGCTTACCGCCGCCGCCGATTATGCGCTCGGCGCCGCTTTCAAAGACGTCGCGCAGCTCTGCGGGCGGGCCGGGGAGAAGCAGAATGGCCTTTTCGCCGGAGACGATGTACTGACCGGGGGCAAGCCCTCTGCCGTTTGAAAGCACCTTAGCGCCGGAGATGACGTCGGCTTCCTTTTCGGCGCTCGCGGGGACATCGTCGCCCTTGGCGGCGAAGTATTCTCTTATCGATTCAAGCAGCTCCGGGTCGCGCTGCATCGGTAGTCCGAGCAGCTCCGAAACGGCTTCGCGGGTAACGTCGTCGTCAGTACCGCCGAGTCCGCCGGTAGTAATAACGAGGTCGGAGCGCTCGAGCGCGGCGCGCAGACAGTTCTTGAGCCTTGTAACGTCGTCGCTGATGCTCGTTTGGCGCGAGACTTCGACGCCGAGGCGTTTGAGGCGCTTGGCGAGATATGACGCGTTGGTATTCACAATCTCTCCGTAAAGGAGCTCGGTGCCGACGGTAATTATTTCACATTTCATGGTATCACCTCTCAGAGCGGTATCTTTTCGAGCGTCGCCATCGCCTCTTCGGTCAGGGCGGCGACGTCGATCTTCTTTTCTTCTTCAAGCACGTCCGCGAGGGACGGGTTGGTCTTAGGGTGCTTCGGCGTGAACATCGCACAGCAGTCCTCGTAGGGGAGGATGGAGGTCTCGAAAGCGCCTATCTGCCGCGAACGCGTGATGATCTCTTCTTTGTCAAGCCCGATCAGCGGACGCAGGACGGGAAGCTCTCCCGCCGCGTCGTTGGTGACGGCGAGCGCGGGGATCGTCTGACTCGCGACCTGCCCGACGCTTTCGCCGGTGACGAGGGCGAGGCAGTCTTCGCGCTTCGCGAGCGCGGCGGCGCAGCGCATCATGAAGCGGCGGAGCAGCAGTGTGAAATATTCCTCGCGGCAGTTTGCGTAGAGCGCCTCCTGAACCTTAGTGAGCGAAACGGTGAAAAGGTTTATCGCGCCGCACCACGGTTTCAGTATCTTCGCGAGCGAAACGACCTTTTCCTTCGCGGCCGCGCCTGTGTAGGGCGGCGTCTCGAAGTAAACGGCGGAGAGGAAAACTCCGCGCTTGGCAATCATATGCCCCGCGACGGGGCTGTCTATGCCGCCGCTGAGCAGCAGCATCGCCTTCTTGCTCGTGCCGACGGGGAGTCCGCCCGCGCCCTTTACGGCGTCGGCGTGTATGTACGCGCCGAAATCGCGTATCTCGACGGTGACGGTCACCTGCGGCTGAAGCACGTCGACCTTCAGATGCGGGAACTTCTCAAGCAAGTATTCGCCTACGTCGGCGCATATCTCGGGAGACTTCTTCGGGAAGCCCTTGTCCGAGCGCTTGGCGTTGACCTTGAATGTGCGCGCGGCGTTCAGCTGCGGCGCGAGGTAGCCGGCGGACGCCTCGAGTATCTTCGCCATATCCTTCTCGACGACGGCGCAGCGCGCGAGCGTCACGATGCCGAAGACCTTTTTCAGTCGCTCGAACGCTTCGTCGACGTCGCAGTCGTCGCTCATCGGTTCGCAGTACGCGGTCGACTGAGAGCGGTAGACCTCGAATTCGCCGAGGCCTTCAAGCCGGCGGCGCATATTTTTCAGCAGGGTGTTCTCAAAGCTGTCTCTGTTGAGCCCTTTGAGCACGACCTCGCCCATTTTTAAGATGATCAGTTCTTTCATAGTTTCACTTCGTTCGTGTTATTTGTGAAGTATATTCTGTTTCGCCGCCGCGATCGCTTTTATCAGCGCGTCGACCTCGCGCTCCGTCGTCAAAAACGAAAGCGAAACGCGCACCGCGGAGGCGAGCACCTTTTCCGGAAGTCCGGTCGAGGCGAGCGCCTCGCTCTTGCGCCCCTTCTTGCAGGCGCTTCCGGCGGAGATGAAGATGCCCTCGCCGGAAAGGTAGTTGACCAGCGTCTCGGACGGGATGCCGACGACAGCGAAGGAGAGTATGTGCGGCACGGCGCTTTCGCCGGAGATGAACTCGACTCCGCCGAGAGCGGAGAGCCCTTCGCGCAGACGTGCGTTCAGCGCCGCGACCTTCGGCAGAGAATCCGGCATTGAGGCGACAAGCCGCGCCGCCGCGTCCGCGAAGGCGATTATCGCGGGCAGGTTTTCGGTGCCGGAGCGCATCCCGCGCTCCTGACCGCCGCCGAGTATCAGCGGTTCCGGTCTCGCGTGGCCGCGGATTATCAGCGCGCCCGAGCCTTTGGGCGCGAAAAGCTTGTGACTGCAGAGCGAAACGAGATCGGCGGCGCGCACCGTCTGCGTGTGCCGCGCCTTGCCGATGAGCTGGACGCAGTCGGAGTGCAGCAGCGCGGGAGTCGCGGAAAGCGCGGCGCGCAGCGCGGGAATGTCGTTGACTGCGCCGGTCTCGTTGTTGACCGCAGCGAGCGAAACGAGTATCGTTTCAGGACGCACCGCGGCGCGTATCTTCGCTATGTCGGTCGAGCCGTCGCGCTCGGGCGCGACTAATGTGACCTCGAAGCCCTCTTTTTCAAGCGCTCGAAGCGGCGCCTTTACGGAGTCGTGCTCCGCGAGCGACGAAACGATGTGACTGCCGCGCCGTTTCAGAGCGCGGGCGGCGCCGAAGATGGCGGCGTTGTTGCTTTCGCTCCCGCCGGAGGTGAAGTATACCTCCTCCGCGGAACAGCCGACGCTCTTGGCGAGCAGTTCGCGCGCCTCCGCGAGGCGTTTCGCGGCGGCGACTCCGGCGGAGTGTACGCTCGACGGGTTCGCGTAGCATTCGCGCAGCGCCTTTATATAGATTTCCTCAACGTCGGCGGTGACGGGCGTCGACGCGGTGTAGTCAAGATAGATCATATAACTCCGTAATCATCCGTTGCGCTTTCAATACGTATTATCGCGCGTACGCGGCGGCAATATTCAAGCGAAAAGGACGCGTGATTATTTCTTCCAGGTTCCGAAAAGGCCGCGGATGATGCTCTTGCCGAGCTCGCGCCCGATGGTGTTGGCGGTGGAGCTTGCGGTCTTCGAGAGGATGGCGGTGGTTTTTCTCGCTGCCTTCGAGGTTTTCTTGGCGGCTTCCTTGGCCTTCTTTTCTTTTTCTTTCGCTTTCGCGGCGGCTTCTTTTTCGGCCTGCTCCTTCGCTTCGGCTTCCGCGCGCGCGGCTTCCTCCTCTTCGCGCTGCTCCTCGATCAGCTCGTAAGCGGATTCGCGGTCGACGGCTTCGCTGTATTTATCGCGAAGCGGGCTGACGAATATCGCGTGTTGTATTTCCTCGTCGGAAGCGGCGCTCATCGAGCTGCGCGGAGGCAGTATGTTCGCGCGCTGGACTATGCCGGGCACGCCCTTCGGGTCGAGCACGGACACGAGCGCTTCGCCGGTGGCGAGTTCCTGAAGCACCGTTTCGGTATCGAATTCGGGGTTGACGCGGAAGGACTTCGCGGCGTAGCGCAGCGCCTTCTGCTCGTTGGGGGTGTAGGCGCGCAGCGCGTGCTGAACGCGGTTGCCTATCTGCGAGAGGACGCTCTCGGGGATATCGGAGGGGTTCTGAGTGATGAACCATACGCTGACGCCCTTAGAGCGGATGAGTCTGACGACCTGCTCGACCTTTTCGAGCAGCGCCTTCGGCGCGTCGTTGAAGAGCAGGTGCGCCTCGTCGAAGAAGAATGCGATCTTCGGCTTGTCGAGGTCGCCCGCCTCGGGGAGCATTTCGTAAAGCTCGGAAAGCATCCAGAGCAGGAACGTGCCGTAGAGCAGCGGATGCTGGAACAGCGTCTGGCATTCAAGAATATTCATAACGCCGCGGCCGTCCTCGTCCCAGTCGAACCAGTCGGCGAGATCGAGCGCCGGCTCGCCGAAGAAGATGTTGCCGCCCTCGTCCTCAAGCGCGAGCAGCGCGCGCTGGATCGTGCCGATCGTCTGCGCGGAAACGTTGCCGTACTGCAGCTTGTATTCGTTCGCGTGGTCGCCGACGTGCTGAGCCATACTGCGCAGGTCCTTAAGGTCGAGCAAGAGCAGCTGCTTGTCGTCCGCGATTCGGAATATGATGCGCAGAACGCCGGTCTGGGTCTCGTTCAGTCCGAGCAGACGGGCGAGAAGCACGGGACCCATATCGGTTATCGTGGTGCGCACGGGATGGCCCTGCTGAGCGTAGACGTCGAAGAATCTGACGGGGAAGGGGGTGTAGGTGAAGTTCTCTATACCCATCGTGTCTATACTGCGGCGGATGTGCTTGTTTTCGCATCCCTCGTTGCACATGCCGGAAACGTCGCCCTTGATGTCGGCGATGAAGGTCGGCACGCCCATCTCGGAGAAGGATTCCGCGATGACCTTGAGGGTGACCGTCTTGCCGGTGCCGGTCGCGCCGGCGATGAGTCCGTGGCGGTTCGCCATGGACGGCTCGAGATAAACGCGTTCGCCTCCGGTGGCGAGCCAGATCTTTTCGTTGTCGTTCATATACATGGATGGTTCCTCCCGCATATAGCTATTCATAATAATACAAATATATAATAGCACAGGTTTGCGCATTTTTCAATACGTCAGCGACATAAATGCGTAATTTTCAAGTAATGTTTGAAATCAAAGGGAATATGTGGTAGAATATAAACGAACGATTGAAAGGAAGTAGTGCAGTTGAAAGTCAGAAAAGCCGTCATACCCGCCGCCGGCTACGGAACGCGTATGCTTCCCGCGACGAAGGCGATGCCCAAGGAAATGCTTCCGCTGGTGGACAAGCCCGCGATACAGTTCATAGTTGAGGAAGCCGCAGCCTCCGGCGTCGAGGAGATACTGATCGTAATCGGCGAACACAAGTATTCGATAATGGACCATTTTTCGCCCGCGCCTGAACTCGCGGACGCTATAGAGAAAAAGCACCCCGACCTCGCGGAGCAGATAAGGAAGCTTTCGCGGCTCGCGAAGATAAGCTTCGTCAAGCAGCCGGAGGGCGTGCGCGGACTCGGCAGCGCCGTGCTTTGCGCGGAGGAATTCGCCGCGGGCGAACCGGTCGCCGTCCTTTACGGCGACGACGTGATAGTCAGCGAAACGCCCGTCACCGCGCAGCTTATCGCGGCGTTTGAGCGGTATGGCAAAGGCGTCGTCGGAGTCGGCAGGGTCCCGCGCGAAGACATAGTCAAATACTGCACACTCGCCGTCGAACAGACCGGCGAGAGGGAATACGCCGTCAGCGATATGATAGAGAAGCCGCGGCCGGAGCAGATACTTTCCGAATTCGCCGTCCTCGGCAGGTGCGTGCTGCCGCCGGAGGTATTCGGCATACTTGCGCAGACTCCTCCCGGAGTCAACGGCGAGCGCCAGCTCACCGACGCTATGGGGACGCTCGCGCGGAGCGAAGGCATGGTCGCCGTCGAGTATGAGGGCAGGCGCTACGACGTCGGCAGCAAGCTATCCTACGCCGAAGCGGTAGTCGAAGCCGCGCTCGCGCATCCCGAGATAGGCGCGGACTTCAGAAGATTTCTTGAAGATAAAGTGAACTGAAAACAGCGGATAAAAACGAGTCCGCCTTCCGATTCGGAAGGCGGACTCTTATTTCAATATCCGTTATTACGCCGTTATCAGAAGTACGCGCTGAGAATGGTCGTCACGATCATGAAGTAGGCGAGGACGGAGACGGCGTCGACTATCGTCGTTATCATCGGCGAAGCCATCAGCGCGGGGTCTATCTTAATCTTGCTGGCGAGTATCGGCATCGAGCAGCCGAGGAACTTTGCCGTCGTTATCGTGACGAGCATCGCGCAGGCGGTGACTATCGCGAACATATAGGTCGGGATGTTCTGTTCGCCGATGCTCGCTCCGTACATAATGAAGACTCTGACCGTGTTCACGGCCGAGAGCGAAAGCCCGACGAGCAGCGCTATGCGCAGCTCCTTCCACACGGCTCTGAAGTAGTCGCTCGTTTTGATCTCTCCGACCGCGAGGCCGCGGATTATCATCGCGCTGGCCTGCGAACCGCAGTTGCCGCCGGTGTCCATCAGCGTCGGGATGAAGGCGACGAGCGCGGGTATCGCGGCGATCGCCGCTTCGTAATGCTGGATTATCAGTCCGGTCACCGTCGCGGAAAGCATGAGGACGAAGAGCCAGAGGAAGCGGTTGCGTGCGTGCTTGAAGACGGAGGTCTTGAAATAGGTGTCTTCAAGCGGGTTGACTGCCGCCATCTTGGATATATCCTCGGTGGCCTCTTCTTCCATGACGTCCATGGCGTCGTCGACTGTGATTATGCCGACGAGCCGCTGTTCGCCGTCGACTACGGGAAGCGCGAGCAGGTCGTATTTCTGGAACTGCTTGGCGACGACTTCCTTATCCTCGACGGTGTCGACGGATATGACGTTCGTCTCCATAATGTCGTCTACGATCGTGCCGCTGTCCGCAAGCATCAGGTCCTTCGCGGTGACGACGCCCTTCAGCTTGCGCGCGCGGTCGGTAACGTAGCAGGTGTAAATCGTTTCCTTGTCTATGCCGGTGCGCTTTATGCGCTCGAACGCCTGTTCGACGGTCATTCCCTCGATGAGCGAGACGAACTCGATGGTCATCAGCGCGCCCGCGCTGTCCTTCGGGTATTTCAGTATCTCGTTTATCGTCTGGCGCGTCTTGGCGTCGCAGTTTTTGAGTATCCTCGTGACGACGTTCGCGGGCATCTCTTCGATAAGGTCGACGGTATCGTCCATATAGAGCTCGTCGAGCATATCGTGAAGCTCGCGGTCGGAGAAGGCGCGTATCAGCAACTCCTGCTGATCGCCGTCCATCTCGACGAAGACCTCCGCGGCGAGCTCCTTCGGCAGTATGCGGTAGAGGAAGGGGAGCTTCTCCTCGTCGATATCCTGAAAGATGACTGCGATATCCGCCGGGTTCATGGGAGTAAGCACCTGTTTGAGCTTGGATATATTCTTTTCTTCAAGCAGCGCGGTTATTTCTTCCGTCACTTTTTCGAGTTCCAGCTCTTCCATGGTCATACCTCCCTGAAGTTATTATACCGGTCCGTTATTTAAGAGGACAAAAATCCCCCCGCCGTGTCGGCGGAGGGTAGAAAACCCTTCGGGCGCGGTGGGGCCGTTGATTACGGTATCAATATTTGCCGATTTCGACGGACGTGATGGTTATATCCTGAAGCGGCTTGTAATTCTCGTCTACCTGAACGGCGTTTATAGCGTCGATGACTTCGGCGCCTTCGTATATCTGGCCGAAGACGGTGAATTTTCCGTCGAGCGTCGGATCGCCGCCGATAGAAGCGTATTTCGCGATGACTTCCTCGGAGAAACCGAGGCCGAGCGACTGCGCCGTTTCACCGCTCATAGCTTCGAGTATGTCGCTCGGAACGTTGTTGACCGTTACTATATAGAACTGATTGGAGTTCTTATCGGTGTCGACGCCGCTGTTGACGCAGGCGCCGAGCGCACCGAGGTAGTTGTGCAGGTTTATCGACAGCTCTTTTTCGAAGCCGTCTTCGCCGTAGATGGTGTCCATATCGCCGTCGGACTGCAGCACGTCCTCATAAAGACAGATGAAGGACTTTCCGTTATAGTAGCCGTCCTTCGCCTTCGCGGAGAAGTTCGCGACCGCCTTGGGCGCGTTCTCGGGGAAAAGCTTGAACTTCATCGTGCCGAGCGAGGTGTTGATTATCGCGATATCGTCGCCGGTCTGAGGCGCGGCGAGCTGATAGTCGGGCGAAAGCTGCGTTTCACTCTCCGGATAGCCGGTGCGGTCTCCGCCGTCGGTTTCGTCGCCGGAATCGTTCGTTTCGCCGCTGTCGACGGCGCTGGAGGAGATATCGTCTCCGCTGCCGGCGCCGGAGTCCTTGGCGAATATGTTTCTGACGAAGTCGGAGATCGCCGTGCCGAAGAAAATGAACACTATGAGAAGCACGACGACCGCGATCCCGATTATCATCAGCGCGGTACCTTTTTTGTTTTGCTTATACTTGATTTTGTCTTCGCTTTTACCCATCGGGCAGACACCAACTCCGTTCAGAGTGATTTTTTATGAAAGAATTATAGCACGCTTCGCCGAATAATTCAACACAAAATTACAATAATTTTGCGCCGTATTGACACCCCGCGCGGAGGGTGGTAAAATAGAATCACAAACGAGCGGGGTGATAGTATGAAAATCAGGATATTCGGCATAGTGCCGGACTCTATAACCGACGGGCCGGGCTTCCGCTGCGGCATATTTACCCAGGGATGCCTGCATCACTGCAAGGGCTGTCACAATCCGGAGAGCTGGGCGATGGACGGCGGCACGGAGTACGACACCGCGGACATAATCGCGACGTGGGATAAAAACCCGCTCTTGAAGGGGATAACCCTTTCCGGCGGCGACCCGTTCTATCAGCCGAAACCCTGCCTCGAGCTCGCGAAGGCGGCGCACGCGAAGGGGCTGGACGTCTTCGCTTTCACCGGTTACACCTTCGAGGAGATAATGAAGGTCGCGGAGACCGACGCGGACGTCGCCGCGCTGCTGCGCGAATGCGACTTCCTCGTCGACGGCCCGTTCATCCTCGCGGAACGCTCGCTCGAGCTTCTCTACCGCGGCAGCGCGAACCAGCGCATCCTCGACATGAAAAAATCCCTCGCGGAAGGCAAGGCCGTCTGGGCGGAGGAATACAGAGACTGACGGAATTGCGAAAAAAGGGCGCCTCCCAAAATTTTTTTGGGAGGCGCTTTTCCGTTCTTTTTCGCGTTCACACGCCTTTTTTCGCGCAGACGCCGGAGAGGACGCACGCTTCGCACTTCGGGCTTCTCGCGGTGCAGACGGCGCGGCCGTGCATCACGAGCCGGTGGCAGAAGTTGTTCTGCTCTTCGGGCGCGATCGCTTCGCGAAGCGCGTCCTCGACCTTGCGCGGATCCTTGGAGTCCGCGAGTCCGAGGCGGTTGGAGATGCGTATGCAGTGCGTGTCCGTGACGACGGCGGGCTTGCCGTAGACGTCGCCGAGGATGAGGTTGGCGGTCTTCCTGCCGACGCCGCGGAGGGTGAGCAGGTCGTCCATATTATCCGGCACCTTCCCGCCGTAGACCTCGACGAGCCGGCGGCACATCTCGATTATATCCGTCGCCTTCGTCTTGTAAAGCCCGCAGGACTCGATATACCCCTCAAGCTCGTGAACGTCCGCCTCCGCGAACGCCTGCGGCGACGTGTACCGCGCGAAAAGCGCGGGCGTGACCATGTTCACGCGCGCGTCGGTGCACTGCGCCGCGAGCCGCGTGGAGATCAGCAGCTCGTAGTCCTTTTCGTACTCGAGGGAGCACTCCGCGTCGGGGTATTCCGCCTTGAGCAGCTCGGTTATTTTTTTGCCGTTTCGTTTATTCATACAAACCACCCGTCTATATAATAATAAAATTCGGCATAAAAGGCAAATATTTTTTTCTTGAAATTCGAATTGGACGGCGGTATAATTATAATAGCATAAATTTTAGCGGATGAAAGCGGGAAAGTGAAATGAGCAGGAAGTTTGACTCCATCGGATTTGTTGAGAAATACGACCCCGAGGTCGGCGCCGCGATGGCCGCCGAGCTCGACAGACAGAGAGAAAACATCGAGCTTATCGCTTCGGAAAACTTCGTTTCGGAAGCGGTCCTTGCCGCGATGGGCACGGAACTCACCAACAAGTACGCGGAGGGCTATCCCGCGAAGCGCTACTACGGCGGCTGCGAGAAGGTCGACGTCGTCGAGAATCTCGCGATCGAGCGCGCCAAAAAGGTTTTCGGCTGCGACCACGTCAACGTCCAGCCGCACTGCGGCGCGACGGCGAACACCACCGTCTACTTCGCGCTGCTCGAGCCGGGCGACACCATACTCGGCATGAGCCTCGACCACGGCGGACACCTTTCGCACGGTTCGCCCGTCAACATCAGCGGCAAGTATTATAACGTAGTTTCCTACGGCGTCGACCCCGTCACGCATTACATAGACTACGGCGAGGTACGCCGCCTCGCGCACGAGCACAAGCCGAAGCTCATCGTCTGCGGCGCCTCCGCGTATCCGCGGAAGATAGACTTCGCGGAATTCAGACGCATCGCGGACGAAGTCGGCGCGTATCTTATGGCGGATATCGCGCACATCGCCGGACTCGTCGCGGCGGGCGAACACGAGAGCCCCGTTCCGTACTGCGACGTCGTCACCACCACCACTCACAAGACGCTCCGCGGACCCCGCGGCGGCATGATAATGTGCAGGGAAGAGCTCGCGAAAGCGATCGACAAGGCGATATTCCCCGGCACCCAGGGCGGCCCGCTCATGCACATAATCGCGGCGAAGGCCGTCTGCCTCGGAGAAGCGCTCACGCCGGAGTTCAAGGCGTACCAGCACCAGATAATCCTGAACGCGAAGGCGCTCGCCGCCGCCCTTATCGAAAAGGGCTTCGACCTCGTCAGCGGCGGAACGGATAACCACCTTATGCTCATCGACCTGCGCCCGTTCCGCATCACCGGCAGGGATATGGAAAAGCGCCTCGACAGCGTACACATCACCGCGAACAAAAACGCGATCCCGAACGATCCCGAATCCCACTTCGTTACAAGCGGCATCCGCGTCGGCACTCCGGCGGTCACCTCGCGCGGCTTCAAGGAAGACGATATGCGCGAGATCGCGGAGCTTATCTACCTGACCGCCTCCGAATACGAAACGAAGGCGGACGAGATCAGAAGCCGCGTCGCCGCACTGACGGCGAAGTATCCGCTTTACGAATAAGCGGCGAAACAGTCAAAACGCGCACCGCGTGCGCAAAATATAATTTCAGAAAGAAGCGATCACAATGAGCAGAGTATTCAACTTTTCGGCAGGACCGTCCATGCTTCCGGAGGAAGTCCTGAAGACCGCCGCGGCGGAGATGCTTGACTATAAGGGCAGCGGAATGTCCGTCGCCGAAATGTCCCACCGCTCAAAGGTCTATATTTCCATCTTCGACGAGTGCGAAGCGCTCCTCCGCGAAGTTATGGCCATCCCGGAGAACTACAAGGTTCTCTTCCTGCAGGGCGGCGCGTCCACGCAGTTCGCGATGGTGCCGATGAACCTGATGACGAAGAACGGCAAGGCCGACTACTGCGTCACCGGCAGCTTTGCGAAAAAGGCGTTCAAAGAAGCGCAGAAGTTCGGCGACGCCGTCGCCGCCTCCTCCAGCGAAGCGGATAACTTCTCCTACATCCCGAAGGAGTTCAGCATCCGCCCCGACGCCGACTACCTGCACATCTGCCAGAACAACACCATCTTCGGCACCCACTACAAGAAGCTGCCCGAGACGGGCGATATCCCGCTGGTCGCGGATATGTCCTCCTGCATCCTGAGCGAACCGACCGACGTCAGCAAATACGGCCTTATCTACGCCGGCGCGCAGAAGAACATGGCGCCCGCGGGCCTGACCGTCGTCATCGTGCGCGAGGACCTCGTCGGCAACGCGCCCGACTCCGTCCCGACGATGCTGAACTACAAGACCCACGTCGACGCCGGCTCGATGTATAACACCCCGCCGTGCTACTCCATCTATATGTGCAAGCTCGTGCTCGAATGGATCAAGTCCAAGGGCGGACTTGCCGAGATGAAGAAGATCAACGAGAAGAAGGCCGCGATGATCTACGACGTGCTTGATCACTCCGAGATATTCATCCCGAAGGCCGCGAAGGAAGACCGCTCCATCATGAACGTCACCTTCGCCACCGGCGACGCTGACCTCGACGCGAAGTTCGTCGCGGGCGCGGCGGCCGAAGGCCTCGTGAATCTCAAGGGCCACCGCCTCGTAGGCGGTATGCGCGCTTCGATCTACAACGCGATGCCCGTCGAGGGCTGCGAGAAGCTCGCCGCCTACATGAAGAAGTTTGAGGAGGAAAACAAATAATGTTCAACGTCAAGCTTTTCAACAAAATATCCAAAACGGGCGTCGCGAGCCTGACTCCCGATAAGTACGTCCTCGGCGAAGAGCTCGAGAACTACGACGCCGTCCTCGTGCGCTCCGCGAAGCTGCACGAAACGGAGTTCCCGGCGGACTGCAAGTGCATCGCCCGCGCGGGCGCCGGCGTCAACAACATCCCGATCGACCGCTGCACGAAGCAGGGCATAGTCGTCTTCAACACCCCCGGCGCGAACGCGAACGCCGTCAAGGAGCTGGTCGTCGCCGGCCTGCTGCTCGCCTCCAGAAAGATCTCCGACAGCATCGCCTGGGCGAACACGCTTGAGAACAACGACGAGACCGAAGCCGTCATCGAGAAGGGCAAGAGCAACTTCGTCGGCCCCGAGATATACGGCAAAAAGCTCGGCGTCATAGGCCTCGGCGCGATCGGCGTCATGGTCGCGAACGTCGCCCACGACCTCGGCATGCAGGTCTGCGGCTACGACCCCTATCTTTCTGTCAACGCCGCGTGGGGACTTTCCCGCAAGATCGAGAAGGCGGCGAGCAACGACGAGATCTTCGCCACCTGCGACTATATCACCATCCACGTTCCGCAGAACGACAGCACCAAGGGCATGATCAACGCCGAGAGCATCGCGAAGATGAAGGACGGCGTTCGCATCCTTAACTTCGCCCGCGGCGGACTGGTCAACAGCGCGGATATGAAGGCGGCGCTGGAGAGCGGCAAGGTCGCCTCCTACGTGACCGACTTTCCGGCGGGCCTCATCGGCGTCAAGAACGTCGTCGCGATCCCGCACCTCGGCGCCTCCACTCCGGAGAGCGAGGAGAACTGCGCCGTCATGGCGGCGGCGGAGCTCCGCGACTACCTCGAGGACGGCAACATCAAGAACTCCGTCAACTTCCCGACGGTGAACGTCCCGAGAGCCGGCGGCACCCGCGTCTGCGTCATCCACGCCAACGTGCCGAATATCATCTCGCAGATATCCTCCACCTTCGCGGCGAAGGGCATCAACATCGAGCATATGTCGAATATGTCGCGCGGCGATATCGCCTACACGATCCTTGACATCGTCTCCGACGTTGACGACTCCGTAGTCGAAGCGATCAAAGCCATCCCGCAGATCGTGAGAGTAAGAGTGATCAAATAAGCGCCGCAACCGCCGTCATCCCGAGGGATCCCCCGGGCAAAGCGGAAACAACAGGACGCCTCTCTCAAATGAGGGAGGCGTCCTTTTTTTGCGCGGCAAAAAGACGGCGGGGTTGTATCTGACGCAAGACTGTAAATAAATATCCCCCCCGTAAAACGGGGGGGGATATTTATTTTGCTTCGGCTGATACCGCGCCGAAGCGTGGAGGGAAAACTATCGTCAAGCGTGTGTTCCTTCATCGGGGAAGTCCGGCATCGCTTCGCCGTCGGGAGGGCTGGGGGGCGTTTCGCCGTCGGGAGGAGCAGTCGGGGTTTCACCGTCGGGCAGTTCGGGAGGCGTCTCGCCGCTGCCGCGGAAGTCCGTTCCGCTTCCGTCGGGGCGCCGTCCGCCGTCCGGATGCTCGCGTTTTTCTCCGTCGGAGGTTTGTCCGCCGTCGGGGCGTTCGCCTTTGTTTCCGTCGGGGCGCTGTCCGCCGCCGAAGCCGCCGCGACCTCCGCCGTTAGAGGAGTATCCCGCCGTCGCGGTCGCGCCGCCGTTGAGCGTACAGGTCTCGCCGGATGTCAGATCCGGACTTGAGAAGAGCACGCTGCTTGCGTCGCGCACCGCTTTCGCGGTATAGAGGACGCTGCCGTCCGCGGCGGTTATCCTGATCTCGCCGCCTGCGGAGACGAGTCCGCTGCCGCTGAATTCAGCGTAGGGAGTCGCGGCGTTGTATCTCTGCGCCATCCCGGTATGCCCGACCGCGAGAACGGTCGCGCCGCCGAAATAGGTGCCGCTGTCGGAATCGAGCGGGTCGCCGTCGCCCTGCGAGGGCGCGTACACCTCGAGCGTGCCGCCCAGCAGGTAGGTCGTGCCGTTGGAGTCGATGCCGTCGCCGCCCGTCACGTCGACGACGACGCTGCCGCCGAACTGGTTGTAACTGTAGGCGTAGTTTTCAAGATCGGAATTCGCGGCGTTGATGCCGTCTTCGGACGCGCTGACGTTTACGCTGCCGGACCAGACGTTGATCGTTGCCGCTTCGACGCCTTCCTCCGCCTTCGTGACGGTTATCGTCGGGCCGTCGACGCCCTTCGTGCCGATGTTCATGACGTAGTCGGATTTGACTCCGTCGGAGGCCGCGGCGACTGTGATATTGCCGGAGAGGATATTAAGCAGTTTGTCGGATTTCAGTCCGTCGCCCGCCATTGCGGTGATGTTGAGCGTTACCTCTTTAACGGTCAGCGAAGCTTCCGAAAGCAGCTTGTCGGTAGCGTTGCCGTTTTCGTCTTCTTCGTAGAGATCGTAGCCGCCCTTGACGCCGTTTTTGCCGTTCGCGGTGACGTTTATCGTTCCGGCGCCGCATATGGTGACGTTCGAGCCGTCCTTGCATTTGATGACGGCGTTCTCTATGTCGGGATAGAGCGTTTCGTCGGTGTAGACGTCGTCGTTGTTGAATTCGTCGTCCGCAAGGTTGTTGACCGTGCCTTCCGCGGCGATGATGCGCGCCTCGCTGCCCTTGTTGCAGGTGATGGGCGCGGTCGCGGAGGCGGAGAGGTCGAGCCCGCTCAGCACGAGCGTGACTCCGGTGACGTTCTTCTTGACTACTATCGTGCCGTTGGAGCAGGAGCCGGAAACGACGTAGGTGCCGGCGGCGGTTATCGACAGCGACGTGCCTTCGATCTTATATCCGTCGTAAGCGCCGTCAGTCACCGTTATCTCCGAATCGGAGAATACGAAGCCCGTCGCGTCGGAAACGTCGTATACCGTCGCCTCGGCGAGCGACGCGGCGGGCGCTTCAACGTCCGGAAGCGTGAATTCCGCCGCCGCGTTTCCGTCGGCCGCCGTTTCGGATTCCGAGCCGCAGCCCGAAACGAGCGCGAAAGCGGCCGTCATGGCGAGGATGAGCAGCAGCGCCGCGATCCTCTTGAAAAGATTACCCGTGCGTTTGTTGTTTTTCATATTTATTACCTCCTTGTGATACGGCGGCGCGGATCGTATCGCCGCAAGCGCTTTTGAACCGTTCGCCGGTCTTTTATAAACGGGAAGCGGCGTACCGCTCTCCTGTTTTCTGATTATGATTTTACCCGCGAAGATTGAATGAACCTTGAAGCTTCTTTTTTATTAAAAAAGTTTTTGCGAGTGGAACGGATTTGAAAAAAACGCTTGACAAATCGGGAATACGGTTGTATCATTGTGTTAGTTAAGTAATACAGTGAAGCGCGGGCCGGCCGCCCGAACAAAGACTGAAGGGAAGTGAGCGCGTGGAGTTTGAATTCGACAACGAACGTCCGATATATATGCAGCTTGTGCAGCGGCTTCGCGTCGGGATAGTTTCGGGCGAACTGCCGCCGGGCAGCCGTCTGCCGTCGGTGCGCGAGCTCGCGGTGCGGGCGAAGGTCAATCCGAACACCGTTCAGCGCGCGCTCGGCGAGCTGGAGGAAGACGGCCTGCTTTTCACGGAGCGCACCAACGGCAAATTCGTCGCACTCGACGAGACGCATATCCGCCGCGAAAAGGAAAAACTTGCGCGCGAAAGTCTCGAGCGTCTGCGGCGCGAGCTGAAGGGTATCGGAATGACCGACGAAGAAATACGACAGTTCTGGGAGGAGAACAGATAATATGGATTGGATAACCTGCGAAGGCGTAAAGAAACGCTACGGAACAAACGAGGTGCTGAAGGGAGTGGATCTCTCGATCCGTCCCGACCGCATCGTCGGGCTGCTCGGGAAGAACGGCGCCGGTAAATCGACGCTTTTCAAGCTGATGAACGATCTGCTCACGCCGGACGAGGGCAGGATACTCTTCTGCGGCGAGCCGATTGGGGAGAAGAGCAAGGCGCGCATATCGTATCTGCCCGAGCGCACCTACCTCGACCGCGATATGAAGATATCCGGCGCGCTGCGCTTTTTCGGCGAGTTCTACGCCGACTTCAACGCGGACCGCGCGCGTCAGCTTCTGCGTGAGCTCGATCTGAAAGAGGAAATGCGCATACGCAAAATGAGCAAGGGTATGCAGGAAAAGCTGCAGCTCATCCTGGTGATGAGCAGGGAAGCCGACCTCTATATTCTTGACGAGCCGCTCGGCGGCGTCGATCCCGCGACGCGCGAAACGATCCTCGACACGATCCTGTCGAATTTCCGCGACGGCGCGAGCTTGATAATTTCCACTCACATGATCGCTGAGGTCGAGCGCATCCTCGACGAGGTCGTGATTATCCGGGACGGCGTCGTCGCGCTCTCCGGCGCCGCGGACGAGCTGCGCGAGAGGGAAAACGCCTCGATAGACGAGATTTTCAGGAGGACGGTAAAATGATGAAAAATCTGATAAAGCGCCATCTTCTCTGGGACGTAAAGCTCCCCGCGTACTACGCGGCGTTCGCGGCCGTATCCGTTATCATATGCCGCCTGACCGATCCGGTCACGGATTCGACGGTAGGACTTTTTATCAACCGGCTCTTTTTCGGGATCGCGATCTCGATGGCGGTTTCGACCGTGATAAATATGCTTATCCGCTGCTGGATCCGCTTCACTCACACGTCGTATAAGGACGAATCGTATCTGTATCACACCCTGCCTCTGCCGCGCGCGAAGCTTTACCGCTCGCATCTGGTTTCCGCGCTTATCGCGGTTGCGGCGAGCGTGGTATTTGCGGTGCTGTGCGTGTATTTCCTGCTACTCGGCACCGGGGCGATGGATGCGATAAAGACTGTGATCGGTACTTCGGCCGGGCTGAAAAACGTTATTTTCGCCGCGGCGCTGATACTTCTTGAAACGCTTTTCCTGCTGATCGCGGGAATCGTCGGCACGATTATCGGCTATTCGTTCGACGGCTCGCGCACGCTTAAATCCGTTCTGTTCACCGTCGCGATCTATATCGGCGGCGGGATCGTCGCCCTGCTGCTCGTTCTGCTCTGGGGGCTTGCCGATCCCGCGGTGAAGTCGCTCTTCACCGCCGGCGCCGTTACGCTGCCGGATTCGTTCTGGAAGCTCGGCGCGGCGCTGACCGCTTATTACGTCGCGCTCAGCGCGCTGCTCGCGTGGATAGGCAAAAAACTCTATCTCAAAAAGATCAACGTCGACTGAACGCGGCGCGCGAGCCGAACGGCTGCAGAGAAAGGGACCCGCATGAGTTTTTCTTTTGTAAAGACCGACGCCGATTCGCCTGACGCCCGTATGCTTTTGAACGAGTTGAACGGCACGCTGATGAGCATACTCGGGCATAACGGAACGGCGCATATCCGCCTCGACGATTTCAGACGCGAAAAAGCGTTTTTCCTCGTCGGCTACGATGGCGAAACGCCCGTCTGCTGCGCGGGCGTCCGCAGGTTCGACGGCGATACCGGCGAAGTCCAGCGCGTTTACGCGCGGAACAATCACGTCGGCGCCGGCGCGGCGCTTATGCGCGCGGTGGAGGAACGCGCGCGCGAACTCGGTTACGCCCGGCTTATTCTGGAATGCCGCGAGGGAAACTCTCACGCCATCGGCTTCTACCTGAGGAACGGATACGCTCTGCGGGAAAAATACCCGCCTTATGACAGCGAAGCCGACGCCGTCTGCTTTGAAAAGAAACTGTAATAGAATACGTATAAAGAAGCCGCCCTAAGGGCGGCTTCTTTATATTATTAATGATACATCGCGCGTTTACGCTTTCTTTACCGGCAGCGTTACGGTGAAGACGGCTCTGCCGTCCTTGAAGTCGGCGCGGATCTCGCCCTTGTGGGCTTCGGCGACCGCCTTGGCGATGGAAAGCCCGAGCCCGTAGTGCGAGCCGGCGTCGCCGCGCGCCTCGTCGCCGCGGTAGAAGCGGTCGAAAAGGCGGGAGGCCTTTTCCGCGTCGAGCCCCGCCGCGTCGTTGGCGACCGCGAGGACCGCGGAATGCTTATCGCGCTTGAGCGAAACGGCGATCTCATCGCCGGTCCCGTGCGAAAGCGCGTTGTCGAGCAGTATCGAAACGAGCTGCCGCAGCTGGTTCGGGTTGCCTTCGACCGTGACGCCGTCCTCGACGTCGGATTCAATCCTCACGCCTTTTTCAAACGCGAGCGGCTCGAAGGGGAGCACCTCTCCGCTGACGAGCTGCGAGAAGTCCAGCGTTTCGGTCGGCAGGTCGCCGTTTTCCGCGTGGGAGAGCGCGAGCAGCTGCTTGACGAGCTCGCTCATTCGCCCGTTTTCGTAGTCGATGTTGTCGAGCCATTCGCTTTCTCCGCCCTGCCTGCGGAGCAGCTCGCTGTTGGCGGAGATGACGGCGATGGGCGTTTTCAGCTCGTGACCCGCGTCGGAGACGAAACGCTTCTGCCGCTTGTCGTTCTCCTCAAGCGGACGGACGATGCGCCGCGCTATGAAGATCGAGATGACGAAGAGCGCCGCCAGCGCCGAAGCGCCGATTATCAGCATCAGCTTTATCAGAGTTTTCTGGTTGTTGTCGTTTATCGTGCCGTCGAGCATGGCGACGAGGGTGTAGTCCTCGCGCTCATCGAGTATATACGTCATACTGCCGACCGCGCCGCTGCGCTTTCCTTTTTCAAGAACCGACGACGCGAGCTCGAGCAGCGATTCGTCGCTCTGCATATTCCTGTTGCCGTTGTTTATCGCGAGCACTTCGCCGCTTCCGGAGTACGCTACCGAATAGAAGGTTGAGAGTCGGAACGCCGGCTCGATCCCCCGGAAGTTTTCGTTGTCGCGCGGCTCCGGCGGAGCGAAGTCGTGTTTGTCGTCGGGCTTGTCGCTTTCGTTCGGGAAAGCCGGCTGCCCGTCGAGCGTGAAGCGTTCGACGTAGGCGCTCAGTATGTTCTCGCTCTCGCGCCGGAGCGCGGCGCGGTTGGAAAAGTATATCGTCCCGAGGGTTACCGCCATCAGCGCCAGCAGGGACAGAACGACGGTGAAAACTATCTTTCTTCTCGTTTTATTGAACATCACGGCACCTCAATTCGTAGCCTATCCCGCGTATCGCCTTTATCTCGCAGCGCGAGCCGACAAAGGCCAGCTTCTTGCGCGCGAAGGAGGTGTAGACCTCGACGTTGTTGTATTCGGCGTCGCTTTCGTATCCCCACACCTTGAGCGCGATCTGATCGCGCGTCAGGACGCGTCCCTGATTTGAAATAAGATATTCGAGAATGCGCATTTCCTTTTCGCCGAGGCGCACGCTCTTGCCGTTTTCGCAGCGGAGCTCCGCGTTTTTCGTATCGAGGGTTATATCTTCGAACTTAAGGCTTCCGTCGTCCGTCGGAACGTTGCGTCTGCCGAGCGCGCGGAGCCGCGCGAGCAGCTCCTTCGTCAAAAACGGCTTCGTCAGATAGTCGTCCGCGCCGCTGTCGAGCCCCTCGACCTTGTCGTCGAGCTCGCTTTTGGCGGTCAGCATGAGGATGGGCGTGCGGATACCCGCCCTGCGCGCGCTTTTCGCCACGTCGAAGCCGTTCATCCCCGGCATCATGACGTCGAGCACGATAAGGTCGTAAAGGCCGCCCTCGATTTCGTAAAGCGCGTCCTCGCCGTTTTCGACGGAGGTGACGTCGTATCCCTCCTGGCGAAGTATCTCGCAGAGCGCGCGGTTCATTCTTTTTTCGTCTTCGGCAAGCAGAAGCTTCATGCTTTGTCCCTCCGTTTCACCGTAATAATAGCGGGCGAGGATTGAAGAAAGATTGAAAAAACGCGGTTATATAACGAAAACGGCGCAGTTTACGCCGTTTTGCGTCAATAGTTCATTTTCTTTGCGTCGCGGCGGCCCCTGCGGACGGCGCGGAGCATCTTTATCCTGCTGCGCCCTTTCGGATAGAGCATAAACCGCAGCAGCATATCCTTGAAGTTCGCCCACCTGTTGACGGTGGGGGACTTCGCCCTGTACTTCTTCAAAAACCACTTGTAATTCCGCGCGATATAATAGAGGCGGAAGTCTGAGTGTACGGAGAAATACTTCGGCCCGTGGTATTTGTGATCGCCGACGAAACGGTATACGAGGTTATAGAGCTTAACCGGTACGCGCTCGCCGATCTCCTGCACGATATACGTGTCGTTCGCGCGCAGTATGCGGTAGCCGGCCTTCATGAGCCTGTAGTTGAAATCGAAGTCGACCGCGTCGATAAAAAGCTCCTCGTTCCAGCCGCCGATCTCCTTTGCCGCCTTGACGTTCGTCAGCGCGGCGGAGGTGATGCAGCTGCCGAAGTCATAAATGAATTCGATCTCGGGCGCACTACCGGCGGCGAACTCTTCAACGGACATTTTCCCGCGGTGGATGATAAAGGGTGAGATTATCCCGATATTCGGCATACGGATATATCTTTTATAGATGTTCAGAATACCGCTGTCGCACAATGTGTCCTGATCAAGCGTGAGAATCCAGTCAAAGCCTTCCTCCGCTGCGGCGTCGAGCGCACGGTTGAGTGCGAAGGCGATGCCTTTGTTCTCGCCGTTTCTGATAAAACGCACCTTGCCGCCTGCGGGGAAACGCGCCTCAAGAGACGATATATCGTCAGAGCCGTTATCTACGATGAAGAACCGGCTGACGGAGGGCAGTATGTTTTCAACGTTTGCGGCAACCTTTTCGAGGTCGCCGTTGAAGACGACCATTCCGGCGCTGATAAGGGCGTCGTTTCCGGGGTCGGTCAGAGCGGTATTGCGTGGGCGGACCCCGATCTGATAACAGTCGACGAGGTCAGCGCTTTCTGAAAACGCGGATCCTCTTAACGCGCGGACGCCGTTTGCTTTGTCCTCAAACGCCTGCTTTTCCGGGCGCATCATGATCGCCTGTCTTATACCGAACAGACAGCCGTCCGGAATCGGCGAGGAGATCCGCACCGTGCAGTCGCATCCGCTTTCCTTTTCCGCGGCGTAAAGCGAAGCGGCGTCGCGGAAGCAGGTTATCCTGCCGTCCTTTGCCGACTCACGCCGCGCCGCGCGCTCGGAAGCGTCGCTGCCGCAGAGGATCAGCAGCCGCTCAAAGGGGTAGGTTTGCGCCTTCAAAGACGCAATAAGCTCGCGGAGAACCTTTGGACCGCGTTCTGTGCCGTATACCGATACGCAGAAGCGGCAGGGCGCGTCAAAACTGAACGCGCGTTCCTGCGCTATGCGTAATTCGTTTGCTTTTTTCTCACTCGGCTTTTTTGTCATTTCAGATGACCTTTTCCGTTCTCGGGAGGTACTCGTTGCTGTCGAGCCGCAGGTTTTTGTTGAAGAAAGGATCGCCGGCGGAAAGCTCGGTCTTCCATTTTGATTGGAATCTGTCGATTTCCGACTTGAAACGTTTGATCTTTTCCGGAGTATCGTCGTCGCGGCCGCGGGATTTGGATTCGTAATGGTAAAGCCGCGCGTGCGGAGTGTAAATAATCCTCCCTCCGTTCGCACGGAGCTTCATACAAAGATCGATGTCGTTGAAGGCGACGACGAACTTCTCATCGAGTCCGCCTGCGGCGTCGAAGGCGTCGCGGCGCATAAGCATGCACGCGGCGGTGACCGCCCCGACCTCGCGCGTGCTTTTGCCGTAACCGAAGTAACCGCAGTCATTGTCGTCAAACATCTTCTCTATATGGCCGGCAACGCCGCCGAGTCCTATTATGACTCCCGAGTGCTGAACCGTATCATCGGGATAGAGCAGGCGTGCGCCGACAGCGGTAATGCCGTTCTGCAACACGACGGAAACCATCTCTGACAGCCATTCGTTTCCGATGCCTTCGATGTCGTTGTTCAAAAGCAACAGAAGTTCGCCGTGCGCGTAGGAGGCGCCGAAGTTGTTTATTTTTGAATAGTTGAATCCCTTGTCAGTGTAACGCACGATGCGGATACGGCTGTCTTTCGACAGCTCATCGTAAAGCGCGAATATCTCATCGGTTTCACTGTTGTTTTCAATTATGATTATTTCAACGTTGTCGTAATCCGCGGCGAGAACCGAATCAACGCATTTTTTCAGATCATCGGCGGAATCTTTGTTCGGGATCAGCACCGAAACAAGGGGTTTGCTTTTCAGCGAGTACTTGACACGGTAGCGGAAGGGGAGATCGGTAGTCAGCGCTTCGCCTTCAACGCCGACGCGTCGAAGATGAGCTTCGACGGCCTTTCGCCCGGCTTCCTCGGCGTAGTTTTTGCTTCCTGCGGAAGCGGCTGTCGAACCCGGGTGGACGCGCCAGTGATAAAGCGGTTTAGAAATATGCTTTATAAGCTTTGCCTTCTCAGAGGCCTTGAGGAAAAGGTCGTAATCCTGTGCTCCGTCATATCCGGAGCTGAAACCGCCTATTTCGTCGAACAGCGATTTTTTCAACGCGGTAAAATGGCATATGTAGTTGAAGGAGCGCAGCGTATAGATTGAAAAATCCGGTTTGAAATGGGGTTCGAATCGCCGCTCGATGTTATCGGAGAACTTATCCTCATCGGTGTAAATGAAATCGGTTTCCGGCTCCGCGTTCACGACGCAAGCCATTTCATAAAGCGCGTCCGGCGCAAGGGCGTCGTCGTGGTCGAGCAGCGCGATATAGTCGCCGGAGGCAAATTCCGCCGCGGCGTTGGTATTGCCGGCGATGCCGAGGTTCTTATCGAGCCGGCGGTATATGACGCGCGAGTCTTCGGCGGCGTACTTTTCCGCGACCTCGCGGACATAGCCGTGTTTGTCGTCGCTCGCATCGGCGAGGCAAAGCTCCCAGCCGGCGTAGGTTTGCGCCGTTACGGAGCATATCATTTCCTCAAGCATTTTACGGTCCGTGTTATAAAGCGGAGTGAGAATGCTGAAAACGGGTTTGGCGGCGAATTCGCGCTCTCTTTGTTTCTCGAGCTCCGACTTGTCCGGACAGTTGTGTTTTATCCAAAGAGAATACGCGTCAGCGACGCCGTTCGGTGTGCTGAAACGCGCTTCGCGTTTTGCCTTAATGCGGCATCTCAAATAATTATACGGCGAGAGTACGATTTTCACGGATTTATGGAGCGCCGGGTGCGCGTGCATAAAATTAACGCACCGTCTGCCGAAGCGGCGGTTTTCCATTCTTTCGATTTCCCCTTGCAGAGCGAGGACTTTTTCGTCGGACGCTTTAAGTTTGTTTATTTGTGCGCTTTTTTCATCCGAAACTTCCTTGAGCTTTAAGTTGAGATCTTCGATCTCGCACGCAAACGCAGACGCGCGTTCATCGGGGGTCGCGTATTCTATCGCGTACCATTTTTTGTAGAAATCGCTGTATACCTCGTCTGAAAACGCGCGGTTCAGCTCGTTGAACAGTTCGACGTATTCGGATATTCCAAACAGATTGAAGAGGTTTTCGCGTACCGTTTCCGTAATGACTTCGCTGTTGGTCAGCGCTCTGAAAATAATATATTCAAGCGGCGTGTTTTCAAAGCGCCACTCCTGGTCGTAGAACATATAGCGCCCGTCCTCGACGAAGCAGTTCTGGAAGATCATATCCATATATCCGCGCTTGAGAAAGCGCAGGTCTGCACGCTGTTCGTCGGTCAGCTCCACGGAGAATCTGTCGAAGATGGTATCGGTGCTACTCCCTTTTCCCAACGCGTTGCAAACCGCGAGGAAAAAGCCATCGGCCATGGCTTTGAAGCGTTTTATTCCGCCGCTTCGATAGGCTTCAAGCAGAAGCTTGTCAAAGGTCTTTCCGCTGCAGATGCGGCTTGTAACGACGCGGTCGGCGTAAGAATCGGGCGTTGCGACGCCGCTTTCTTTCAGCTCGGCGATGTTTTTTCCGATGGTTTCGATATGCGCGATCGCCTTGTCGTTTGAGGGGTACTTGTGCGCGTATTCGTCGTCGACTACGGTATAGATTGCGTATTCCGGTTTGCGGTAGAGAGAAAAACAGACGAGCTTTGGCGTTTTCGGAGCGTTCGCACGCGAAGCTTCGACGAGGAACGCGTCCGCGATGAGAGGATAGGTCTGCGGGTCGGCTTCGATCAAGCGGCGAAAATATGTGTTTTCGCTGAAGGTCGCCGTCGGCTGCGAGGGGTAGTATACAAGCCGGCGCTTGATGCTTTCCGTATCCGGAAGCTGCCTGTCGCTGAATATGACGTTGGTGAAACGGTAATCCGGAGCGGGATAAAGCAGGGAGGAGTAATTAAGTCCGGCTTTTTCAAGCATTGAGCGGAACTCCGCGAGGGTATAGCCCTTGCGCGTGTACGTTTCTGCGGCCCTGCCGGAAAGCTTTCCGACCGCGAGCGAGTTATCGACTGCGATTATCAGTTTGCCTTCGGGCTTGAGGTGTTCGCAGACGCGCCGGAGAAAGCCGGGTTCATCGCCGTCCGCGTATTCCTCGAGTGTACCTATAAGTACGGCGCAGTCAAAGCCGCTTCCGGCGTCGTCGATTGAAGCGACGACCTTTGCTTCCGGATATCTTTCGCGGAGCGCGGAGGCTTTTTCGGTGTCTGACTCTACCGAAACGACGCTGCCTTTTTTCAGGAGCGCGCCGGTAATCGCGCCGCGTTCGCCGCCTATTTCGAGTATCCTTCCGCTTATATCGCACCAGACGACGACGTTCCCGCGTAAAGGCGAATAATCGTATGCGGTATCGTAGTCACAGGGGTATTCCTGAAAAACGGCGGCGGAGCCGTTTTTGCCGTCTGTGACATAATTGGCATTCATATCTTCTGAACGCTTATCCTGCATTGATTTATCCTCCGGTATAGCTTTGAAGTTATCTGGTGACTGTTATGCTGCTTTCCAGATCGAACAGTCCTATGGCGAACGGCCGCGCGGATATGTCTATGAAAAACGCGTCGTAATGGCGGCAGAATATCTCGAGATTACCGTCGTTATCGAATTTCGTGCATCCGAACGAGACGGAATACTTGTTCGTTGCGAGCGGCACGGTAAGCTTGAACTCGATATTTGCGACGTCTCCGGGCTTGTAGTCCCCTGTAGGAGTCTTATAGGCGAAGGTGTTCACGCCGCAGAGTTCGAGCCCCTGCGCGTTCTTGAAGCCGACGGCGAAGATGGGCTCCTGCAGCGGTTCGTTGAACTTTACCTTCATCCTGATAGTGACCTGTTCGTGGCTTTTGATGGAGTTGGTCTGCTTGCCGTCCGCGCCGAAAAGTCCGTAATCGACTATCTCGGCCTTTTGATTTCCGTAAATCAGAATATCGCTGTTGAGCTCGTGGTTCTTTTTCATTTCGCCTTCAACGGCGACGGCGCCGGATGCCGCGGAGACGGGCTTTTCTTCGCTTGCCGCTCCGCCGCGATTCTCGTCCATATCGATGCCGCTCATCAGCTTCTTATAGCGCTCGACGCCTTCCTTCGCGTCGCCGTCGAAGATGCACTTTCCCTGCTGCAGTATCATTACGCGGGAGCAGTTGGTGAGGATGTCGTTGACGTTGTGCGAAACAAACAGTATCGTCTTTTTGCGCTCCTTGAACTGCTCGAACTTCTTGAAGCACTTCATCTGGAACGCCATATCGCCGACTGAAAGCACCTCGTCGACGATGAGTATATCGGGGTCGACGTTTATCGCGCAGGCGAAGGCGAGGCGGGCGAACATACCGCTCGAATACGTCTTCACCGGTTGGGAAAGGTGGTCGCCGATATCGGCAAAGTCGATTATTTCCTGCTCACGCGCCTTGATCTCGGCGTTCGTCAGGCCGAAGATCTGACCGTGCTGGTATATATTTTCGTAACCGGTAAGTTCCGGGTTGAACGCTGTGCCGAGCTCAAGCAGGGAGCTGACGCGGCCGTTGATCTTTATGCTGCCTTCGGTCGGGGAAACGACGCCGGTTATCATTTTGAGCAGGGTTGACTTACCCGCGCCGTTGCATCCGAGGATACCCACCGATTCGCCCGCATAAACGTCGAAGCTTATATCGTTGACGGCGGTGAAAAGCGTATGTCTGTTCTTCTTCGGGAACATTGCCTCAACGATGATATCCTTCTTGCGGGCGAAGACCTTGTAACGCTTGCTGAGGTTCTTTATGCTGATTATAGGTTCCATATCCGCACCCCCTTAAAGCACGTCGGCAAAGTCTTTTTTGTTTTTGTTGAAGACGTAGTTGCCGTAAAGGAAAACGAGTATGGTTATTACCCAGAAGCCGAGGGTATAAAGCCCGTATTTAGCTGTGATTATGGGCAAATAATCCGCCGTGAAGGCCTGGCGGAAGCCGTAGACGAGATATGTGAACGGCGAGAAGCGCAGTATTTGCCCGAGTATCGGAACCTGCGCGTCGAGGATCTTGATATCCCAGAGTATCGCGGAAAACCAGAATATAATCTGGATGAAGATGTTGATGACCGCCATCACGTCCGCGACCTTCGTCGCAAGCGCGGAGGTCAGCCGCGTCAGCGCCGTGAGGAATATGAACGCCGCGATGATGATATAAAACGCGAGGAGCACATTCGGGAAAAGCGGTATACCGAGTACGATCCCGTAGACCGCGCATATCGTCCCGGCGATGCCGAAGACCACGAGTGCGACTATCCCGTTTGAAAGCAGGGTGAACACCGGGATAACGTCGACGTTGAATACCGTCTTTTTAACGAGATATGAATAGGTGCGTATTGAGGTCGTGGCGCTCGTTAGGCCGTCGCTGATGAAAAGCCACATCGAGAAACCGCTTAAAAACCAGACGATAAAGGGTATCTGCAGTCCGGACGGGGTGACGATATCGCCGCTTTTGAGCACGTAATTGAATATGACGTAGTATATCGTCATAAAAACGAGAGGTACAGCGAAGCCCCACACCGTTCCGAGCGACATGCTGGAGAACTTGTTGCGGAAGTCGTTGCGGCTCATCTGCCATATGAGTCTGCGGTTTTTGATAATGTTTTTTATAAAATCCATTTTACATTCCCGTTCCGTTATTCCCGACGCCGTTGCAAGCGTCACGCCATTATATTACTAATGAAAGAAAAAGTCAAGCGCTTCAAACGGACAGGGCGGAACGCCTTGCCCGTTTGTTTTTGCGTTATCAGAAGCGGAGCTTTTCGGCGATATACTTTGCAGCCTCGCTCATCGGGATACGAACCTGCTCCATGGTATCGCGGTCGCGGGCGGTAACGCAGCCGTCCTGCTCGCTCTCGAAGTCGTAGGTGAAGCAGACGGGCGTGCCGATCTCGTCCTCGCGGCGATAGCGCTTGCCGATGGAGCCGGCGTCGTCGAAGTCGACGTTGTATTCGCTCTTCAGCGTGCGGTAGAAGGCGAGGGCGCCTTCGTTGAGCTTCTTGGAGAGGGGCAGCACCGCCGCCTTGAAGGGCGCGATCGCCGGATGCAGGCGGAGCACGACGCGGACGTCGCCTTCGCCTACGGTCTCCTCGTCGTAGGCTTCGATCATCAGCGCGAGGGTGACTCTGTCCGCGCCGAGCGAAGGCTCGATGACGTAGGGCATATATTTCTCGTTCGTTTCGGGGTCGAAGTATTCAAGCGGCTCGCCGGAATGCTCGCTGTGCTGCCGCAGGTCGAAGTCGGTGCGGTCGGCGATGCCCCAGAGCTCGCCCCAGCCGAAGGGGAAGAGGTACTCGAAGTCGGTGGTCGCCTTGGAGTAGTGCGACAGTTCCTTCTGCTCGTGCTGGCGGAGCTTGAGGTTCTCCGGCTTCATGCCGAGGGAGTAGAGGAAGTCGCGGCAGTAACCCTCCCAGTAGTCGAACCATTCAAGGTCGGTGCCGGGCTTGCAGAAGAACTCAAGCTCCATCTGCTCGAACTCGCGGATGCGGAAGATGAAGTTGCCGGGAGTTATCTCGTTGCGGAAGGACTTGCCTATCTGACCGACGCCGAAGGGGATCTTGCGGCGTGTCGTGCGCTGGATGTTCTTGAAGTTGACGAAGATGCCCTGCGCGGTCTCGGGGCGGAGGAAGAGCTCGCTCTTGCTGTCCTCGGTAACGCCCTGGAAGGTCTTGAACATGAGGTTGAACTTGCGGATATCGGTGAACTCCTTGCCGCCGCAGGCGGGGCAGGTGATGCCGTTGTCGCGGATGTAGGCCATCATTTCCTCAAAGCTCATGCCGTTCGGGTTTCCGCCGGCGGCCTCGATGAGCTGATCCGCGCGGTGGCGCGCCTTGCAGCTCTTGCAGTCGGTAAGCGGGTCGGAGAAGCCGCCGACGTGACCGGAGGCGACCCAGACCTGAGGATTCATAAGTATCGCGCTGTCGAGGCCGACGTTCGTCTCGGATTCGGTGACGAACTTCTTCCACCACGCGCGTTTGATGTTGTTCTTCAGCTCGACGCCGAGCGGGCCGTAGTCCCAGGCGTTAGCCAGGCCGCCGTAGATTTCGGAGCCGGGGTATACGAATCCTCTGTTTTTGCAGAGGGCGACTATTTTTTCCATCGTTTTTTCGGTGTTGTTCACGGTAATATCTCCTTTATAATTATTATCTGTTCGGGATTATACTATCTTGCGGCGCAGCTCGACCGCGATCCCGCCTATAACGAGCGGAAGGGCGGCTATCTCGCGCTCGGAAAAATAGAGCGTGCGGTACGCCTGGTTGTTCGGCTTCAGCGTTACCGAGCGGTTGAAGTCGAGGAAGACCTTTTTCAGAGTGCCTTCCTGCTGACCGATGAAGACGAAGGCGTCCTGCCCGTTGCTGCAGACGGTCTGACGGCGGATGATAACGACGTCGCCGTCGAGATAGCGGGGCGCCATGGAATCTCCGCGCATGAGGATGCCGTAATATTCTCCGTTCCAGTCCTCGGGAATATCAAGCGTCTGTATGACCTCCGCGTTGCCGGAGGCAAACTGCGCGGCGTTCAGCGAGGAATAGACCTTGATATATCTCGTCGGCTCCGGCGGAGGCGGCGCCTGCACCGGCGGCTGGACGAAAACGAGCTGTGCGCCCGCTTCGGGCAGCACTCCCGGCGGAGTGCCCTTCGGAACGTCTCTTCCGAGCACGTAATCTATGCTGACGCCGAAAAGATCGGCGAGCAGGATCTGCTTTGCCGTATCGGGAAGAGCCCTTCCGCATTCCCAGTAGGAAACCGCGGACTGGTCGACCATCAGTTTTTCGGCAAGCGCTTTCTGCGTCAGCTTATTCTGCTTGCGCAGTTCGCATATTCTGTTCATCGTTCGCCTCCCGTTTAAGGACAATTACACATATTGACACTAATAATCATTATTATACCCATTATATGAGTTTATTTCATATTTGTAAAGGGTTTTTCTGAAAATAATTCATAATATGAATGAAATTCATACCAAAAGCGGGGTTTGATGTGTTATAATCGGGGAGAAAGAGGAAAAAACCGTCGAATTGTCAACGTAAAAGCGTCTGTTTGACAAACAATCGGTTATTTTATAAGAAATACGCGCCGTTTGCGGCTTTTTATACCGGAGGTATGTGATGGAGCTTGATATTCTGCAGTTTATTCAGAAGATAGGCAGCGATTTTTTCGACTTCTTCTTCGGAGTTTTCTCAACAATAGGCGGAACTGCCGTGGTCGCGGCTTTTGTTCCGATTATTTATTGGTGCTTTGACAAGGCGACGGGTGAGGAAATTGCGCTCGACGTTTTCTCCGGCTGCTACGTTAATTCTCTGCTGAAGGGAATAATCGCGAGAGCGCGTCCGGTCGCGACTCACGAGAACGAGCTGCGCAGGGGTAAATACGATTACATTTACGACTCGCAGCTGCACGACGGCGAATATCTCGCCGAATCCTTCCCGAGCGGACACTCGCAGGCGTCTGCCTCGCTTATTTCCGGTATCGCTTACAGGAAAGGTCTTAAAAAATACTGGCCGCTTCTGCTGATCCCCGTGCTGGTCGGCGTGTCGCGTCTGTACTTCGGAATGCACTGGCCGACGGACGTACTCGCCGGGCTCGCCGTCGGATTCTGCGTCAGTGCGGTCGTGCATATCTGCGTGAAGATCAATAAGAAAAAGACTTTCATCGCGATCCCGATAGTCGCCTCCGCGCTTATGTTTTTGAACTTTTTCGGAGTGGAGAGAAAGCAGCTGCTTATCACCGCCGCGCTGCTCGCGCTGCTCTGGGGCGGCTGTCTCGGGATGCTGACGGAAAATAAATATATCGAGTTCTCCACCGGGGACATAAAGTGGTGGATGCGCGTTCTGCGCCTGCCGGTGGGACTTATCGCCGTCGGGCTCTGCGCGGGCGTGGTCTTCCTGCCGCTGTGGCTGCTCGGAGCGGACAAATACCTTATGCTGATACCGGTAGCGCTTGTCGGCGGATTCGCGATGGCGACCGCCGCGCCGCTGGCCTTCAAAATGTTCAGACTGATATAATGAAACGATCCCCGCGTCTTGTGCGCGGGGATTTAAGCAAAGGGAACGGCTATGGAAGAAAAAGCGAAGACCGCTCTCGTCATGGAGGGCGGCGCGATGCGCGGGATGTTCACCTGCGGCGTCATCGACGTGATGATGGAAAACGGAATAGACTTCGAAGCCGCCGCGGGCATTTCCGCGGGTGCGGCGTTCGGCTGCAACTACAAGTCGCGCCAGATCGGCAGGGCGATAAGGTATAACAAAGCGTACTGCAAAGATCCGCGCTACTGCAGTCTGCGTTCGCTGCGCAAAACGGGCGACCTTTACGGCGTGGACTTCTGCTACCGCGAGCTCCCGCTGGAGCTTGACGTTTTCGACCGCGAGACCTTCGCCGCGGACCCGATGGACTTTTACGTCGGCGCGACGGATATAAACACCGGCGAAGCGGTATATCACAAGTGCTCGGACGGCGGCGAAGCCGATTTCGAGTGGATGCGCGCCTCCGCGTCGATGCCGCTCGTTTCACGCGTCGTGGAGATCGACGGCCGCGAGCTGCTCGACGGCGGTATCGTCGACGCCGTGCCGTATCGCTTCATGGAGTCGCTCGGCTATAACCGGAACGTCATAATTCTGACTCAGCCGAAGGGCTACCGCAAAAAGAAAAGCAGGGCGCTGCCGCTCGTCAGACGCAAGCTCCGCAAATACCCGAAGCTCGTCGAGGCGATGGCGGACCGCCACCTGATGTATAACGGACAGATGGACGAGATCGACGAACGCGAACGAGCCGGCGCCGCCCTCGTTATCCGCCCTCCCGAGCCGCTGAAGATAGGCCGCACGGAGAAGGACCCGGACGAGCTTGAGCGCGTTTATCAAATCGGCAGGGCGGAAGCGCTCCGCCGGCTTACGGAGCTGAAAGCGTTTCTGAACGATTTGAGGTTTTGCAGGGAAGGGGATATTCTTGAAATCAATATCAACGGCGATTATTTAACGGTTATGATAACCGGAGACGAATTTGAAGCTCCGTCTTCTCCGATCAAACGAGTGTGTCCGATCACTGATAAGTCACCTGTATCGGAGAATATGAAGGTCGATATGGACGTTTACCCGTACAGAGTAGAGCTGAGCAATATAAAGACTTGGGGTTTCGTTATGTGCGACAATGAGTTTGAGATAGATCTGACGGAGGTCAACGCTTCGTATATAGAGAGCGCGCCGAGTAGGACAACATGGGAAGTCAGCCAATGCATAACCTCGTATAATTGGCCGAAAGACAGTGAATACTTTATGGAATAATAACGTTTAACATAAAACGCCCGCTTGTGCGGGCGTTTTGTGCGTAAAAAAGAACCCTATCGGCTGTCCGTTAATAAGGTATAATCCCCGTTAAGCAGTACCGATCAGGATTCTTGACAATAGAGACACCTCTGAAACGGCGGGCTTGGTCCGAAATGACCTGGGCTTGTCGCCAACGGAGAATGCCTCTACGGGTATTATTATAACCGATACCGCAGGGAAAGTCAATACCAAAGAAACGCGGGTAAAAGTAAAAGAGACACCGCCCGGCCTTACGCCGGCGGGAGCGTCAACCCGACTTACTCCCTGAAGAACGGTATCTCTACGGTTGATAGTATAACCGATAACGTCGGAAAAGTCAATACCGAAAAAACGCGGGTAAAAGTATAAGAGACACCGCGCGGCCTTACGCCGCAGACGGGGTCATTACGACTGGCCGCCTGAAGAACGGTATCTCTACGGTTGATAGTATAACCGAAAAAGGCGGAAAAGTCAATACCGAAAGAAAAAAACGCGGGAAAAGTTATAGAGATACTCCTGAAAGGGCGGGCGTGGTTGAAAACAACTCACACTTGTCGCCAACAGTGAGTACCTCTACGGGTATTATTATAACCGATACCAGCGGAAAAAGTCAATACCGAAAGAAAAAACGCGGAGAAAGTAATAGAGACATCTCTGAAAGGGCGGGCGGGGTTGCGAGCAACCCAGGCTTGTCGCCAACGGAGAATGCCTCTACAGGTATTATTATAACCGACAGCGGCAGGAAAGTCAATACCGAAAGAAACGCGGGCAAAAGTAAAAGAGACACTGCGCAGCATATAGCTGACGACGGGGTCGTTACGACTGACCGCCGGAGAAACAGTGCCTCTACGGTCGATAGTATAACCGATAAAGGTAGAAAAGTCAATACCGAAAGCGAAAAAAGCTTGAAATCTTCGCGTGCGGCCGGCTTTCACTGCAAACAATGTATATAAAAAGAAAGTCCGCTACAACCCCTGCTGTTGCGAATGCCACAGCCTCGAGCACTAATAATATAGCACCCTCTACGTCCAAGACGCAGGTAAGTCAGACTTTCTATGAGAATCGTACCACAAAAGGCACGAAAAGTCAAGGGCTTTCCAAAGTAAATACGGCGGATTTAGAAAAAGTGCGGAAATCTGCCGACAATACGCCGGAAAAAGCGCGGAATATACCCGAACGGGCGCAAAATGACGGTACCTACCATATTTACGACATAACAAAAAGAATAAGAGCTACCGCACACCGATCTAACGGTGTTGGGAGCGTCACTCCGACTTACTCCCTAAATGGAAACGGTATCTCTTATGTAAAAAGTATAACCGATACCGACGGGAAAGTCAACACCGAAAACGAAAAAAACTTGAACTCTTCGCGCGCGGCCGGCTTTCACTGCAAACAATGTATATAAAAAGAAAGTCTTCCGCCATTGCTGCTGCTTCCGCCGCAGCGACGACAGCTGAGAACACAGCCGTCACGACGCCCGAAGCGATGGTTGATCAGACTTTCTACGGAAACAATACCAGAAAAGGCGCGAAAAGTCAAGGGTTTTCTAAAGAAAATACGGCGGATTTAGAAAAAGTGCGGAAATCTGCCGAAGAAACGACGGAAAAAGTGCATGAAAAAAACAGAGCGTGGTATCACGCTCTGTTTTGGTATTCCATCAGTTTTGCGACGGAAATGAATACCGGACACAAAACGATAGCCGCCAGCCAGACGCTCATTCGTCTTCTCCTCCTTCGTAGTCGTAATCGGGCTCGGGATCGGTAAAATCCTGCTCTTCCGCGGCGAGCAGCGCGAGCAGCATTTCGCTGAAATCGACGTCGCCGAGGCCGCTGTCGTCAAACAGTTCGTCAATATCCTCCTCCATTTTCACCACCTCTTTCCGCGGAGTTTTCTTCCGCTTTACGACCGTATTATAAAACGGCCGCTGTCCGATAAACAGGACAGCGACCGCGTTTTTTATTCTTTTTTGAAATTGCCGTTACAGCTTCAGCTCCATGTGTCTGCACTGCGTTTTGAAGCCGAGTTTTTCATAAAACGCCTTCGCGTCGGCGTTGGCCTCCCAGACGTTCAGCTCGAGCGAATCAGCGCCGATCTCGGCCGCGTATTCGCGTACGAAGGCGATCAGCGCGCCGCCGATCCCGCGTCCGCGGAAGGCGGAATCGACGCAGAGGTCGTCGAGGTAGAGCGCTTTGCGCGGAAGCATCTGCGGCGCGGCGGGCTGCCGTATCTCGCAGAGCGCGTAGCCGACGCAGACGCCGTCCTCTTCGGCGGCGAAGGAGGGGCGGTCGGGGCGCGTCAGCAGCGCCTCCAGCTCGGCCGCGTCGAACTTCTCGCGGTCGGCGCGGAAGACGTCCGGACGCAGCTCCGCGTGCAGGCGCAGTATCTGCCCGAGCAGCTCGTGTATGCGCGGTATATCGCGTTTTTCAACGGGTCTGATAAGCATTGCGTTAAACCTTTTTGAAAACGTAGTGGATGCGTCGGCTGTCCGCCTTCGGCGGCGAAAGGGTGTAGGCGTCGTACTCCGCCTCGGGCGCGAAACCGCACTCCTCGAGCGTTGAAACGAGCTCCTCGCGCGTCCAGCAGCGCTGCTCCTGCTCCTCGTCGAAGCGGCGCCACGCGCCGCCGTCGCGCTCGAACCAGGTCAGCTCGTACCTCGCCTTGCGCGTGCGGGGCGAATACCCGGTGTTCCAGACGAGGTAGAGGTCGTCGAGGTCGTAGGTGTACGTCCCGTCTGCGAGCTCGTCGGTGAACTTGCGTTCGCCGTCGGCGTCGAAGATGAAAACGCCGCCCTTGTCGGTGAAGATTGCGAGCCGCTTGAACGCCGCCTTCAGCGCGGTTTTCGTCGTGATATAGTTGACGCTGTCCATCGTGCTGAAGCAGACGTCGACGGTGTCGTTCAGGTCGAGCTCGGTCATGTCCTGGCAGAGCAGGAGCGTATCGGCGGGCAGGCGCTCCTTCGCGAGCGAAAGCATCTCGGGCGAGCCGTCCGCGCAGACGGGATCGAAGCCGAGCTTAACGAGCTCCGCCGCGAGCCGCCCGCTTCCGCAGGCGAGGTCGAGCGGCTTGAGCATCGGACTGCCGTGCTTTTTCGCGAGCTTAACGAGGTATCCCGCCGCGCCGGCGTAGTCGAAGTCGCTCATCAGCCGGTCGTAGACGGCGGAAAAGCTGCCGTATCCGCTCATTTTTGCTCCAATCTGTCGGCGCCGAGCTTGTAGCCGCCGCTGCCGTATTTCAGACAGCGCTTGACGCGGCTGACGGTGGCGGTCGAAGCCCTCGTCTTCTCGACTATGTCGGCGTAGACGCCGCCCTTGAGCAGCAGCCGCGCGACGGCGAAGCGCTGCGCCATCGTGTTGATCTCGTTTTCGGTGCATACGTCGTCGAAAAATACGTAGCATTCCTCGCGGGTTTTCAGAGAGAGTATTGCGTCAAACAGGCTGTCCGCCTGGGAATCTGCGGTCTTGTTAACCATTTCGTTGCGGCGCGGATTATCCGCGCGTCCTTTCTATATAATAGCGGAGCGCACGAAAAAATGCGTACGCTCTCACATACGCATTTTAACACTAAAAAGCATAAAAGTAAACACTTTTTTGCGATATTTTTCAAACCTTAACGAAAGACGAAAAATACTTAAAAAAGCATTGTCAAATGGTGCTCTTGATCGGCTTGTTCTGCGCGACGAGCGCGGCGTCTGAGATTATCGCGTCGACCTGCGACTTGAGCACGAAGAAGACGCCTTCGCCGTCGATGAGGTAGGCGTATCGCATATTGTCGACCGGTACGAACTCGACCTTGACGTCTGCGCTTCCGTCGTTGAAGGAATAGGTGAGCGTCAGCGCCGCGGGCGCGGCCGGAACGGAATCCAGGCGTCCCTCTGAGAGCGTCATTATCAGGTTCTCGTAGAAGAGCTTGAAGTTATCCGCGTCGAGCTTCAGACCGCCGCAGGAGGGGATTATTCCGCCGCCGTCGCGGTCGACTTTGAAAACGTGGGCGCCGCCCGCGTAGTTCACGGTGAGTCCGGAGAGCGCGGAGAGCGGCTTTGTGAAGGTCAGGCGCGACATATACGTGTCCGCGGGGTTGGAGAGGAATGAGGTGTAGGTCGGATAGGCGGTGAATACCGCGTCGAATCCGTCCATCTTCGCGTAGCAGAACTCGCCCGCGTCGGCGAAGCCGATACGCACTTCCTTGTCAGCGAAGCGGAAAACGAGCGTGTAATCGGGATCGTCGAGGCCGTAAAACGCGACGCGTTCGGGAGTCGGGCGTATCTCGACGCATTCCGTGAAACTCATTCCCGAAGCGTAGGTCACAAGGTCGCCCGTCGTCGTGGAGTTGACGGGGTAATCTATCGGCTGCGTCATGACGTAAGGCGTCGACGCCGTTTCGTCGCTGACGTAGTTAGGATCCATGATTATCTCGATGTTCTCGGCGCGTTTTTTGCCGCCGATGAAGACGTATTTGACGTTTGTATCCGTTCCTTCGGGGAAGTCGTCTTTGGAGGGGATAACGTCGGTCTCGACGTAGGATGCCGCCGAGCGCGTCAGATAAAGCGGCAGGTTGTGGGTGACGATATAAACGCCGTCCTCGCCCTGAAGGGACATATAGCGTCCGCCGGAGGGAGCTTCGTTGCCGAGCAGCAGCGTCTTCGCCGTGCCGTCCGCGAGCTCCACGCGGCAGGTCGCGGCGGGGGAGTCGAGCCCGTATTCCGAGAGCGCCCCGGGCGAAGCGACCGTGCGCGAAGCGTTCGGCGCGAGCAGCTTGTCGCCGACCCAGCTTGTCGAGTACGCGTTCGTTTCGAAGCCCTCGTCCTCCTTAACGGTGTAGCCGTCCGCGGTTTTCACAAGAGTGAAGCCGCCGGCTTCGTTGCTCACGGATGCGCTTACGAATTCGTCGCGGGTGACGGAGTAGATGAGCGCCGTCTCGCTCGGCTCGTCGGAGGAAACGGTTTCCGCCGGCGCGGTGAGGAGTATGACGGCGACGCCCGCGGCGAGGACCGCGGCGATCGCAAGCAGTATTAAAAGCAGACGTTTGTTCTTGCTCACAGGTTCTTCCTCTTGACGAAAACGAACGTACCCACGCCGATGATAACGGCGGGGAAGAGTATGGAGAATACCAGCGCGAAGATCCTGACCTGATTGTTAGTCAGATCGATTACCTCGGTGGCGAGATCCTTTTTGACTATCGTAACGGGATCGGATTTTTCCTGCATCGATTCGAGGATCGCGGTGATCAGCGTGCCGTTGCCGTAGGTGTTGGATACGCCAGCCTTGATGGAATTAAAGTAGAAGTCGATAAAACCATCACTCGTTACGAGTACGCCGGAGGATTCTTCTATCGGGAGGTTGGTGTTGCGCTTGCGCGTCAGCGTCATAACTGCGAATTTGTCGGTGATGTCGTCGTCACCCTTCTTTATCGCCGCCGCGGATTCGGTATCAGGCGTTTCGGAGGCGGCGCGCTTAAAGGACGTGTCGTAGGTGCTCATCAGCGTCGTCACCGTACGGATATCGCGCTCCTCCCAGAGCACCTCGATCGGCTCCGGACTCTGAATTATCGTTTTAACTCTCGCATTATTGAGTTCTTTAGTTATATCGCTGTCGGAGTCGTATTCTGTTATGACACAGAACGGAAGACCACTAATGCAGTTATCCTGATCGTAAACGCGGGAGTTCGGATCAATCCTCACACCCCAGTTGAGCTCGAGGTATTCGTAAAGATTCGGCAGGTCGGCGGTGCCGCCGTCGAAATAGAGCAGGTTGCGGCCGTAGTCCTTGCCGTTCTGCAGGAACTCGTCGAGCTTGGTTATTTCCGCCTGCGAGAAGTCGCGCTGCGGAGCGACGACGGCGAGGAATTTCGCGCTCTGCGGAATCGCGTCCTTCGCGAAGTCGATGACCTCAACGTTTAAGCCGTTATTCTCAAATATGCCGCTGATGGAGGCGAGGTTGCTCTCGTCCTCGGTGCGCTCGCCGTGTCCGTTCACGACGGCGACGGAGACGACCTCGTCGCGCAGAACGTATCCGACGGCGTTGATGAGCGGCTGCTCGGTGAAGTAGTAGTAGGTGAACGATTCCGAGTCGGTCTTATAGCTCGTCGTTTCGTTGAAATCCGTGTTGATGAATTCGGTCAGATCGACGAGCTTATGCCGTTTGGAGCTTTCAACAAGCATATACATCTCGGGCGGCGAAGGCTGCGAGATCATATCGTATTTGTTGAGGTAGTTGGGGTTGGCGTCCATATCGACGTATTTGACTGTGATATGTTCGTTTTTCGCTATCTCGGAGAGTATCTCCGGCAGGCGGCGTATGGGCGCCTCGTAGAATGCGGCGGCGTTTGCGCCGGCGTCCGAAAAGAGTGAAAAGTCACGCATCTTGTTTTCCGACGAAAGCACCGTTATCGTTACGTCGCCTTCCACGGAGTCGAAGTACGCCTTCGCCTCGTCGGTAAGCGAGAAGAGGCGGTTCGCCGTGATATCGAAGCGCAGGTCTACGCGTTCGCCGATGAGAGTTACCGCGACGTTGAACAGGACTATCACGATTATGACGACCGCGGTTATCGCCGTCGCGAGCGAGCCGTGCTTGAAGCGCGGGTTGGAGAAGAAACGCTTCTTCGGCGTTTCCTGAATGCCGCCCTTGGGGGCGCCGTTGAGATTGCCGTTCATATCCGCGCCTCCCTTAAGACCATCTGCGCCGTTCCATCACCCTCACGGTGAGGAAAAGGAAAACGGCGGTGAAGCTTATATAAAACAGAATGTTGCTTATGTCGAAAATGCCGCTTGTGAAATCGACGTAGCGCGTGTGCAGCGAAACAAGCCCCAGCAGCGTTTTCAGCACGGGGCTCGAAACTATCGAGGAAAGCAGCACCGGCACGAAGGTCAGCACTATCGCGCCGAAGGTCGCGAACGCCGCGACCACCTGGCTTTCCGTCAGAGCGGAGATGAATTCGCCGACGGCGATGAGTGCCGCGCCGATAAGGAGTATCCCGACCACCATTCCGATATACTCGACGAAGTTGAGCCTGCCAAACGCCGCGATGACTATAGCGAAAAACGCGGTCGTTCCGACGGCGATGGAATATATCGCGAAGGCGGAGAAGAACTTGCCCATGACTATCTGCCCGAGTCCGACGGGGGAGGTGAGCAGCAGCTGATCGGTCTTCTGCTTGCGTTCCTCGCTCAAAAGGCGCATGGTCAGCACCGGAACGAGCAGCACGAGCACGAAGTAGATGAAGCCGAAAAAGTTCGACATACCGCTCGAGACGACTCCGCTTTTCTCGCCGCCCATGATGGAGACGTAAAAGAACACGCCGTAGAAGATCATGAAGAGCGTGAAGAAAACGTAGCCGATGACGGAGGTGAAATAGGTCTTGAACTCACGCTTGAAAATCGTAAGCATCAGAGATCGGCCTCCTCTCTCTTTTTGACGGAGCGCTTCGCCTTTCCGCCCGGCGCTCTGCGGGAGCCTCCGGTGAGGCTTATGAATACGTCCTCGAGCGACGAAGCGACGGGGTGGGTTTCGATAAGCGGAGTGCCGAGCGAAACACAGACGTTGAATATCGCCTTGCGGATATCGGTATCCTTTTCCGCTTCCACGAGGTACTCGAAGGTGCCCTTTTCCTTCTCCGCGACGCGCTTGACGGAGGTGACTCCGGCGATGCCGCGCAGCGCGGCGATGACCTGTCCCTCAGCGCCGTCGATAGTGACGGAGTAGGCGGGCTTGCCGCCGGCGTTGCGGGTGAGGTTTTCGGCGGAGTCGTCGGCGACGAGCCGCCCGCGGTTGATGACGATTATGCGTCCGCATACCGCCTGCACTTCGGGGAGAATGTGCGAGCTGAGTATGACGGTGCGCTGTTTGCCGAGGTCTTTGATGAGGTCGCGTATTTCGATTATCTGCCGCGGGTCGAGCCCGACGGTCGGCTCGTCGAGGATGAGCACCGGCGGATTGCCGATGAGCGCCTGCGCCAGTCCGACGCGCTGCTGATACCCCTTCGAGAGATGCCCGATTATGCGGCCGCGGACGTCGGAGAGCTTCACGACGTCGCATATCTCGGCGACGTGGGACTTCATATCGAGGTCCTTGCATTTCTTGAGCTTGAAGACGAACTTCAAATAAGCGTCCACCGTCATATCGGAGTAGAGCGGCGGATGCTCGGGGAGATACCCGACGAGCTTTTTGACCTCGTTGGGATTCTCGAGTATGTCGAAGCCGCCGACGGAGGCGCTGCCGGAGGACATCGAAAGATACCCCGTCAGAATGTTCATCGTCGTGGTCTTTCCCGCGCCGTTCGGGCCGAGGAAGCCGACGATCTCGCCTTCGTTGACCGTGAACGAGATGTTGTCCACGGCGGCTTTTTTGCCGTATTTCTTTGTCAGATTGGTTACCGTGATCAAGCGGACTTCAGTCCTTTCGGAAGAATGCGGCAAGCCGCTTCTTGAATTATCTTATCGCGTAATGGTGAAATATCCGTTAATACCGGGTGAGAGATCAGCGAAAAAACCCGACGAGGTCGGAGATTTTGATTTCCCGCGTTTCGCCGTCGCTCATGCGCTTGACGCGGCAGACGCCGCTTTCGAGCTCGGAGTCGCCGAGCACGACGGTGTATCCGGCGCGTATCTTGTCGGCGTATTTCATCTGCGCCTTGACGCTTCTGCCGACGGAGTCGTATTCGGCGGCGACGCCCTCGCGGCGCAGCGCGAGCGCGATGCGGAAGGCTTCCTTCTCCGCCTTTTCGCCCATCGAGCCGATGAAGACGCGGCAGCCCTCGGCGGCTTCGGGGAAGAGCCCCTGCTTCTCGAGCAGGAGCATCATGCGCTCCAGCCCCATGCCGAAGCCGAGTCCGCATATCGGGGAGCCGCCCATTTGCGCGGCGAGCCCGTCGTAGCGGCCTCCGCCGCAGACGGTGCCCTGCGCGCCGATGTCGCTTGAAATGAACTCGAAGACGATGCCGTTGTAATAGTCGAGCCCGCGCACGATGCGGGGATTTACGGTGAAGTCTACGCCGCTTTCGGTCAGCAGCGTCTTGACCTGCTCGAAGTGCTCGCGGCAGTCGCCGCAGAGGTAGTCGGTGATCTTCGGCGCGTTCTCAACGTCGCCGTCGCAGTCGGGATCCTTGCAGTCGAGCACGCGGAGCGGGTTGACGTTCAGGCGTTCGCGGCAGAGCTTGCAGAGCTTGTCCTCGCGCTTTTTGAAGTATTCGACGAGCGCTTTTCTGTATTCGGCGCGGCATTCCGGGCAGCCGATGGAGTTGATGAAAAGCGAAACGCCCTTCACGCCGAGGCGGCGGATGCACTCGTCGGCGAGCGTGATTATCTCGCAGTCCGCCTTCGGGGTCGCCGCGCCGAAGAACTCGACGCCGAACTGGTGGAACTCGCGCAGACGGCCGGCCTGCGGCTTCTCATAACGGAAGCAGGGGATGAGGTAATACGCCTTGACGGGCAGAAGTCCCTTGTCGAGGCCGTTTTCGAGCAGGAGGCGCACCGCGCTGGCGGTACCCTCCGGGCGCAGCGTGATGCTTCTGCCGCCCTTGTCCTCGAAGGTATACATCTCCTTCTGAACGATGTCCGTCGTGTCGCCGACGGAGCGGTTGAAAAGCTCGGTGTGCTCGAAGGTGGGGAAGCGTATCTCGGAGAAGCCGAAATCAGCCGCCGTCTTCGCGAGCGTGCTTTCGAGCCATTGATTTTTGAAGCTGTTTTCGGGAAGCAGGTCCTGCGTCCCTCTGGGAGCGGTGGTGATAAGCGCCATCGTGTTTCACCTTTCTTTATGTAAAAGTTATTTTTCTTTTTTCGCGTTCGGCTTGAAAAAGCGCAGTCGGAGCGAGTTGCCGACGACGAAGAGCGAGCTTACGCTCATCGCGGCGGCGGCCCAGACGGGGGAAAGCTCCCAGCCGAGCAGAGAGGAGAATGCTCCGGCGGCGAGCGGTATGCACAGGGCGTTGTAGAAGAGCGCCCAGAAGAAGTTCTGCTTGATGTTGCGGAGTACCGCGCGGCTGAGGCGTATCGCGGTCGGCAGGTCCGCGAGGTCGTCGCGGAGCAGCACTATATCGGAGGAGCGCAGCGCGATATCCGTTCCCGCGCCCATCGAAATGCCTATATCCGCCTTCGCGAGTGCGGGCGCGTCATTGATGCCGTCGCCGGCCATCGCTGTGATTTCTCCGCTTTCGCGCAGGGCGGTCAGCGCCGCCTCCTTGTCCTCCGGCATCAGTCCGGCGCGCACGTCGTCGATTCCCGCTTTCGCGGCGATGACGGCGGCGGTGTTGGGGTTGTCCCCCGTGAGCATAAGCACTTTTATACCTTCGCTCTTCAGCTCCGCCACCGCGTCCGCGGAGGTGGGGCGTATCGAATCGGCGGCGGCGATCAGCGCGGCGAGCGCGCCGTCCGCGGCGAAGTAGATGACCGTCTTGCCTTCGGCTTTCAGCGCCTCCGCTTTTTCGGCGGCGTGGGAAATATCTACTCCGTTTTCCTCCATCAGCGCGGCGTTGCCGGCGAGGCAGCGCGCGCCTTCGACTACGCCGGAAACGCCCCTGCCGGTGAAGCTCTCGAAGTCGGATACCTCCGGCAGCTCGAGCCCTTCGGCGTAAGCGCAGACAGCGGAAGCGATCGGATGCTCCGAAAGCTTCTCGAGCGCGGCGGCCGCGGGGAGCGGGTCGACGTCCGTGAAGGAGACCACGTCCGTGACCTCCGGTCTGCCGCCGGTGACGGTGCCGGTCTTGTCCAGCGCGACGGCGGTTATCTTGCCGGTGCGTTCGAGGATTTCGGCGGAGCCGTAGAGTATCGAGAGCTGCGCGCCTCTGCCGGTGCCGACCATAACGGCGACGGGGGCGGCGAGCCCGAGCGCGCAGGGGCAGGAAATGACGAGCACGGATACCGCGTGAAGCAGCGCGGATTCAAATCCGCCGCCGACGAGCATCCATATCGCGAAGGTGAGCGCGGCGACGCCCATCACCACGGGCACGAAAACGCCGGCGATCTTATCTGCGAGCCGCTGTATCGGCGCCTTTGACGCCGCGGCTTCGGAAACGAGCCTGACTATGCGGGAAAACGACGTGTCCTCGCCGACCTTGTCGGCGCGGAAGCGCAGGTATCCGCCGTGGTTGACGGAGGCGGAGATTATCGCGTCGCCCGCCTGCTTGAATACGTATTCGCTTTCGCCCGTGACCGCCGACTGATCGAGATACGAGCTCCCTTCGACGACCGTTCCGTCGACGGGCGCGGACATCCCCGGCTTCAGCGCTACAACGTCTCCGACGCGCAGTTCGTCCGCGGGTATCTCGGTTTCTGCTCCGTCGCGTACGACGATCGCCGTTTTCGGAGCCATATCCTCGAGCGCGTCGAGCGCGTCGCCGGTGACGCGCTTGGAACGTGCCTCCAGATATTTGCCGAGCGTTATAAGCGTAAGTATCATCGCGGCGGAGTCAAAGTAGAAATGCTCTCCGCCGGTCAGCAGGGAATACAAGCTGTAAAGGAACGACGCTGCGGAACCGACCGCGATAAGCGTGTCCATATTCGGCGCGCCGCGGAAGAGCGACTTGCCGCCGCCGATGAAAAACCTGCGGTTGACGATCATTATGGGAACTGTCAGCGCGAGCTGGACCCACCCGACGACCTTGTGCGTCATGAAGTCGGGCAACTTTACGCCCGCCATGTGCAGTATCATAAGTGCCATCAGCGGAACGAGGAACGCCAGCGAGAGCAGGAAGCACCTGCCGAGCGTTTTCGCCTCGTCGTTTTTCGGGCGCGGCTTGCCGTCCGCCTTTTCGGCTTTGTATCCGGCGGCTTTGACGGCGGCGCGGATATCCTTTTCCGAGAGCGCGTTTTCGTCGTATTCGACGACCATCGATGCGCCGAGCAGGTTGACGTCGGCGGAGGAAACGCCGTCAAGCCGTTTGACCGCGCGTTCTACTGCGGCCTGACATGCCGCGCAGTGCATTCCGGTAACGTTGAATTTTTCGGTCATATGCGTTTGTCCTCCGGGGAAATCGGCCGAAGCCGCAGTTTTTTACACATATATTATAACCGAAAAAACGCAAATTTCAACTGTAATTATGAAAATTCTGCCATTATGCGTACTTCTCGTAAACCGAACGGAGCTCGCCGATCTCTTCGGCGGTCAGCCGTTCCGCCGCGAGCGAGTTGAAGTACGCGCGCTCCTCGTCGCTGACTCCGTCGGACGCCATCGCGATAAGCTCCTCAAGCTCTGCATCCGTTACCTTTGAAGAGAAGAGGGAATAGAGCCGCATTTTTTCGGCGGCGGTCATCTTCGAACAGACGGCGATTATTTGAGAAAACTCCGGCTCATCCGCCGAAACGGCGGCTTTTCCGCCCTCTTCGCGTCTTGCCGAATAGTAGGGGGAAACCGGCCCCTCCGCGAGCGCTTTCGTTGGGAAGATTATCCCGAAAATCAGCGCGAAAAACAGCAGCGCGATGAGAAACACGACGATGAAAAGCGCCGCGTATTTGACGGTTCCGTTTAACCTTTTTGCCATAAAAAACCACACCTTTCGGACTTTATAAAAAATACTATGCGGAAGCGCAAAAGATTAAAACAATCGTTGACGAAACCGATATTATGTAGTATAATATAAAATCAGAAAGGAATGATTAAATGGAACTTCTTAAACTCAAACCCGTTTTCAAGGAAATGATATGGGGCGGCGGCAAGCTCGGAACGATCTACGGCAAGCCCATCCCCTCAGACCGCACCGGCGAAAGCTGGGAGGCCGCCGAGCATAAGAACGGCTGCTCCCTCGTCGACGGCGGCAAATACGACGGAATGAAAATAACCGAGGCTCTTTCCGATATGGACGGAATGGGCTCGCTCAACGCGGGTGCGGAAAAGTTCCCGCTGCTTATAAAGTTCATCGACGCCAACGACAAGCTCTCCGTGCAGGTGCATCCCGACGACGCCTACGCCGCGGAGCTCGAGCAGGGCGAGCTGGGCAAAACGGAGATGTGGTACATACTCGACGCCGCGCCCGGCGCTAAGCTCATCTACGGCTTCGACCGCGACGTTACCCGCGAGGAGTACGCGGAAGCGATAAAGGAAGGCCGCCTCAACGAGCTGCTCAACTTCGTCGACGCGCGCAAGGGCGACGTCTTCTTCATCCCCGCCGGCAGAGTCCACGCGATATGCGACGGCCTGCTCATCGCGGAGATACAGCAGAACTCCGATACGACTTACAGACTTTTCGACTGGAACAGAGTCGACAAAAACGGCAACCCGCGCCAGCTTCACATAGAGAAGGGCGTGAAGGTATCCGACGTTGCCTCCAGCAAGGGGAAGGAGTACACGACTCCGCTTGAATACGCGGCCGGGGACGCGGAGATCTCCGTGCTCGCGATGTGCCGCTACTTCGCCGCCGAACGCGTGAGCGTCAGCGGAAAAGCGAAGTTTGAATGCGGCGGCGGAAGCTTCAACATCTTTACCGTCCTCGAGGGCGAAGGCGGGATCGCCGGCAGCGCCGCGAAGGCGGGCGACAGCTTCATTATGCCGGCGGGCTTCGGCGGATACGCAGTCACCGGCGAAATAACCTACATCAGATCATACGTTCCCGATCTCGCGGAGGAGCGCGCGCGGCTCGAAGCCGCCGGCTTCACCTCGGAACAGATCGACGGAGTCATTAAATAACGGCCGGCTGTCCGGCCGCGAACCCCGCGCAAGCGGGCGAAATGCAGAAAAGTAAAGGAAAGCGTATGAAAAAGCTTGTATCGTTCGTTTTGATATTCGCGTTCGCTGCGGCGCTGATACCGGCGGCGACGGTTTCGGCGTATCATAACTTCGTCGAAACCGCGCGCGTCGATCCGACCTGCACCGAGGACGGCTACGTCGACTACGTCTGCGCCGGCGGCTTCGTCGTCGAGGACCCGCTTATGATCCTGGGCGACATCGTGTTGACCGCGGAGGACCTTTACGCCTATTCCGAGCCGCAGATCCCGAATATGCGCCTGACCTGCACGATAGAGGAGCTCATAAACTACTACCTGACTATCGGCGCGAAGTATCACCTTCGCGGCGACCTTGCGTACCTGCAGGCGATAAAGGAAACCGGCTGGTTCAAGTTCAACCGCCCGCAGAGCTACCTCGCGCCGGACGGCGAAGGCGGCTGGGTGCGCGTATACGAGCCGCGTCCTGAGGGACTTTACGCCGTGCCGACGGATAACAACTTCTGCGGACTCGGCATTACCGGCAAGCTCGGCGACGAAGCCAGCCTCTGCCGTTTCGCGACCGCGGAGCTGGGCGTTACCGCGCATATCCAGCACATTTACGCTTACGCGACCGCCGACGCGCTTCCGGAAGGGGAAGTGATCGTCGATCCGCGCTTCTACTATATGGAGCACGGCAGCAAGCCTTCGTGGAAGGAACTCGGAACGAACGACTGGACGAGCGATCCCGACTACGGCGGTTCGATCGTTACGGCGTACACCAAGGCGCTCACGAAGACCGCGCACGGCGAAGACTGCGGCGAAACCAAGCATGAGATCCTCCCCGCGCTCGGACACGACTGGGGAGAGTGGACGGTGACCGTTCCCGCCGGCGAGGAAACCCCCGGCAGCAAGGAACGCGTCTGCGCGACCTGCGGAGGGAAGGAAACCGTTGAGATCCCGCCGACGACGCAGCATATATGGACCGAATGGCGCATGACCGTTCCGGCGACGTACACTGCCGCCGGCGAAGAAACCCGTGTCTGCCTGCATTGCATGAAGCGCGAAACCCGTGCGGTCGCGGCGCTTCCGCAGGTTAGGTACGGAGATATCGACTGCGACGGCAAGATCACCGTAAACGACGCGTTGGCCGTGCTTCGCAGGGCTGCCGGACTCACAGAGGTGTTCGGGGCGCAATTCGTCCTTTCGGACGTCGATCGAGACTGCAGAGTCACGGTTTCAGACGCTCTTACAGTCCTTCGTGAAGCCGCTAAACTTGACATTGTTCCGCAGATCGGCTATCCGACCGGCAGAGCGGCGACGCTGATAAACGTGAGGAACGAGACCTTCAAGCCTGTTCCGAACGACAGCGACACGAGCTATCCGCAATTCTTCTGGCTGCCGAAGGGAACGACTGATTACATAACCGGCGAATCTATATGCGCGAGCGACAATTCGCTGAGTTATTTCACTCTGCGCGGGGGACACCGCGTATATCAGAAGGATTCGCAAGTAAAGAACGGCGTCAGCATCCTCACGAACGAGCTTCTCGCCGCCGAGTTGAAATCCGACGGCAGATTCACATATTTCACGGTCGGGGCGACTCAGAAGACCCCGTTCAAGTTCGTCGTTCACGGGCTCTACTCCGGAGACACTGCCGCGACAGACGCCTACTGCTCGAACTTCGCCTCAGTCAGTGTGACATTTACCGACGCCGCGGGCGCTCCCGCCGTAAGTACGGACGCGAATCCGCTTTTCTCCGCCGCTTCGGTTACGGAGGCGGACGGGGCGGTGACGTACACCTTCACGCTGAGGCGCAAAGGTATGTTCTGCGGCTTCAACTCTTACTATGACGCGAGCGGCAACCTCGTTCTGCGCTTCCATAACCCGCTGAACACGTCGAACGGTCGCCTTGACGGCGCGGTCATATGCCTCGACGCGGGACACGGCGGTTACGACACCGGCGCGAGCGGCAACGGACTGAGCGAGGCCGAGGAAAACGTCAAGGTCGCTCTCGCGCTGCGCACGAAGCTTCAGGCGCTCGGCGCGACGGTATATATAACCCGTGCGGAACAGTTTTATTTCTCGGACGGAGTGCGTGTGAACAAAGACACCGAGCGCGTGCACCGTCTCGAGCTGATCTCTTCCTACGATCCCGATTTGCTCATAAGCGTACATCATAACTACTACGAAAACACCTCCGCCAACGGCACCGAGGCGCTGTATTTCTACGGCTTCAACCAGGCGCTGGCGCAGAAGGTGAGCGACGCGATGCACGACGTCAGCGGGATGAAAAACCGCGGCGGCAAGTATCATAACGTCTTCGTCTACCGCAATCACGACTTTATGTCGATACTGCTTGAGTGCGGATTCCTTTCAAACAGCGGCGACGCCGCGTGGCTCAAGGCGTCCGGCAACACCGACAAATTGGCGAACGCAGTAGCGAACGCAGTTGTCGAGTATTTCAGGTGATGATATGAAAAGCTCTGTCTTCAAAAAAGCACTATCTCTGATTATATCCCTGCTGCTGTGCGCCGGGTGCTTCACGCTGCCCGCCGCAGCGGAAGGGGAGGAGAACGGCTGGAGCATCGCGGAAACCGACTACGCAGGCGGAACGCTGACTGTCGAGACGTGGTCGCGTTCGGCGGGAGAAATGGCGCTTTCGCTTGACGGATCCGCCGTCGCCGGCGGCGCGGTAACACAGTCCGGCGGATACTACCGCCGCTCTTTTACCGTCGATACGACCGCCTTTGCGGACGGGGCAAAGACGCTTGCTTTCTCCGTCGGAGGCGTTCAGATTGCGGAGAAGGCAGTGCTTTTCGACAACACCGCGCCTTATATCAGAAGCTGGCAGGCGATCGACGCGCTCGGCCGCAAATACACCGCGTACGATATGGAGGTTTACCCCGACGACATCATCGTTCTGAGCGACGGACAGACCTTCGATATAACATTCAACCCGACCGACGACGGCTGCGGAGTCGCATCCGTTACCGCCGTGCTCGACGGGCGGAGCATTACGCCGCCTTACGAGGTCGAATACGACTTCATCACCGGCGGCTACCACAATATGAGTTACACGCTGACGGATAACGCCGGCAACAGCGCGACGAGCAGTCTGCGCTTTGAGGTGCGCAAGCCTGCGCCTTCATATTCGGATATCAGAGTAGCGGAAACAGACGGCGGCATGCGCATTTCCGCGAAGCTGACCGGTTCGTTCACGCGTTACAGCGCGAAGTTCTGTCTCGCAGAGATACTGAAAGCGTCGGCGAGTGAAAACGTGACGCACGGCGACATTTCAGCCGAAACGCCCGCGGGCGAACGTCCGGTCGGAGCCGAGCGCGACGGCGGCTTCCTGACCGAGACGGCGGCCGGAGGGGAACTGTATCAAACCTTCGCCATCGACGTTTCCGGCAAGACCGGCAAGGTCTGCGCCGATTATACCGGCGAGACCGCTGTCGGCAACAGGATAGAAATGAGCATTTACAACGGCGTTTCCGGAGAGTGGGAGCATTTCAAAACGAAAACGAGCTTCAACGGAGAAGTGAACTTCAACCTCGGTAAGAACGGCGTGAACATTGCGGATTACGCTTCCGAAGGCGTGCTGAAGCTTCGCTTCCGCGTTATTTCCGACAGCGCCGTGAAGTATCTGAAAACGACGTCGTTCGTGCCGAGCGTTCGCTTCAATTCTCAGATAGGCGAAACGCAGACGGGCCTGAAAAACAGCACCGCCGCGGTCGTTTACACCGGCAACATAACTTCGTCGCTCGGCTGGTATATTCTCGGCACCGCCGACCTTTACAACTCATATTCGCCCACGCGCTCGTTCAGCGTTTCCGTCGATAACTCATCGCTGCTTGAACAGTTCAACGCGGCGTTCGGAGGCGATACCGCTACCCGCGTTTCGCTGACGTGGCAGTCTGCGGGGGATATGAAAACACACGTGCAGCTCTTGCCGTACGGGAACATTTACCCCGACTTCAGCTCGAACGAAACAAAGAATTACACCGGCAGCACGACCTTCAGCGAAGAGACCGGCAAGTATATACACAAGCTGCGTATAAGCAGCCTGAAGCCCGGTACGAAATACTGGATGCGGTACGGCGACAAGAATCAGGGCGTCTGGTCGCACCCCTGTGTTTTTGAGACCGCGGCCGCGGACGATACCTTCGCCTTCGCGGCGGTCGCGCCCGGAGGCAGTGAAAGCGACGTGCGTTCCGCATGGAACGCGGCGTATTGGAGCGTTGCGCCGGCGTTCGTGATGACGACCGGTTCCGAAGCCGCGGGCGAAGCGGCGTGGAAGAGCTATTTCTCCGCGATGTCCTGCGTGTTCGAAAACGTTCGTACCGTACCGGCTGCCGGTCCGTCGGACAGCGGCGTCTGGTGGACGAAATACAATCTATCCGAGCAGTCCGGAGCCGGTCATGCAACCGGCGTCTACTATTCATTCGTTTATAAAAACGCGCTGTTCGTCGTGCTCAATTCAAACGACGTCGATGCGGAGGGTAAGCTGAATTCCAGGCAGCTCTCGTGGCTGACAAGAACGCTTGGTGCGGACGAATACGACTGGAAATTCATGCTGCTTAACGCGCCGCTCACCGGCGACGCGTCGGCTTCGCCGCTTGCCGCGCAGCTCTGCCCGATAGCGGAGCAGTACGGCGTAAACGCGGTGTTCAGCTCCGGCTCAGCCGCCGTTTCTTGTGAAACCGGGAGCGAGACGCTGACGCTCGACGGCGTCGGATACTTCACCGGCGCGGAACCGGCTTATATCAACCTCGCATCCGCTGCTCAGGGGATGGCGACGGTAAGCATATCCGGCAGCAAGCTGCGGCTGAATTACTGCGGAACGTCGCTCGATCTTTTCTCGGGCGCGTGCATTGAGCGCATCATCGCGCGCATAACCGCGCTTCCCGCGGTCGAGAATATAACGCTCGCGGATGCCGGCGAAATCGGCGCTGTCAGGGAGGAATACGACGCGCTCGCCCCTGAGCTTCGCGATCGTCTCGCCTCGCATCTCGCGACGCTTGAAGCCGCTGAAGCGGCAATCGCCGCTCTAATAGCAGCGATTCCGCCGGTGCTTACGGTAAACGGCAGTCTGCCGAAGAAAGCGCTTTTCGGAAGCGTTCTCACGCCTCCTTCCGCAACGGCGAACGACGAACCGGACGGGGCGATCGCCGTCACGGTCGGCGTTATCGATCCGGACGGCCTCGACGTCCTTGTCGGCGGCTCGGTGGCTTTCGATAAATACGGCGTCTACACCGTGCTTTACACTGCTGTTGACTCGGACGGAAACGAAACGAGCGTTTCTTACCCGATAACCGTGCGCGAATACACGCGCTTTGATATGAACAACGACGGAAACGTGACCGTCGGCGACGCGCTCATGGCCCTTCGCATAGCGGCGAATCTCGTTACCGCAGACACGCTGGATATTGCGGCGGGCGACGCGGACGGCGACGGCGAAATAACGGTCGCCGACGCGCTTCAGATACTCCGCGCGGCTATCGGCCTGAGCGACTGACAAAGGGAGATAAACGTAATGGAAATACTCAAACCGGAGAATTACGCTGAATTCGAGCAGTTCAACAGAAACCACCCGCGCGGACACTTTATGCAGTCCGCCGAATGGGCTGCGCTGAAAAACGACTGGAAGCGCGAGGTCGTCGTCACACGCAATGGCGACGGAAGCATACGCGGAGGGATATCCATCCTCGTGCGCAAGATACCCATGACGCCGTATACGCTTATGTACGCGCCGCGCGGTCCGATCTTCGACGAAGACGATTCCGCAGCATTCGCCGATATAGTCAACGGTGCGCGCAGCCTCGCGAAGCGGCATCGCAGCGTCTGCCTGCGTATGGACCCCGACATTCGCGCCGATTACGAGCCCTTCAAAAAGGCGCTCGAATCAATGAAGCTGAAGGTCAAGGGCGGCAAGAACTTCGAGACCACCCAGCCGCGCTTCGTCTACCGCATGGATATCAAAGGCAAGACGGAAGACGAGGTCATGGCGAACTTCACCTCAAAAACGCGCTATAACGTGCGCGTCGCCATCAAAAACGGAGTGGAAACGCGCGTTGTCAACGGCGATCCCGAAGCGATTGCGCAGTTCCACGCGCTGATGACGGTGACCGGCGAGCGCGACGGCTTCATCTGCCGCTCAAAGGAATACTTCGAGCGGCTGCTTAAGTCGCTCGGCGAAGACGCCCGCCTTTACGCCGCCTACTACAACGGCGAAATGATCGCCGGCACGCTCGCGATAAGATACGCTGACAAGGTCTGGTATCTCTACGGCGCCTCCTCCAACAAGGAACGCAACAGGATGCCGAACTACCTGCTGCAGTGGGATATGATCCGCTGGGCGATCGAGAGCGGCGTTTCCGTCTACGATTTCCGAGGCGTCTCTGGCGATATGGACGAGAGCAACCCGCTTTACGGACTTTACAGATTCAAGCGTGGCTTCAACGGCGAGCTGGTCGAGTTTGTAGGCGAGATCGACGCGGTGTTCAAGCGCTTCGGATACACCTTTACCGAGTTCGGTACGCGCACATTCAAGCATATGCGCAAGCGCCGCTTCCTCGCGAAGACGAAGGATAAGCGCCACCACGTGCCCGCGCCGCAGCATAAAGAAGCAAAGACGGACGGCGAAGCCGAAAAGGCGGAGTGATCCCGCCGGAAGGAGCAGAAATGGGAGCGAGACTTATCGTCGAAAAGGACGCCCTTATAAGAAACTACCTCAAACTGCGCGAAACGTGCGGCGTTGAGGTCATACCCGTGCTGAAGTCGAACGCCTACGGGCTCGGTCTGCTTCAGGCGGCGGGCATATACGTCGAGCTCGGCGCGAAGCGCATCGCCGTCAGCAGAGTGGGGGAGGCGGAGCTGCTTTCCAACTACGGATGCGAAGCGGAGCTTATCCTGCTTTCGTCCAGCGATCTGCGCTCGGATATCGAACGCGCGGTCGCCACCGGCGCGACGCTTGCCGCCGGCAGTATGCTTTCGCTCAAGCTCATCAACGAGGCGGGCGACAAAGCCGGCAAAAAGGTGAAGGTGCATCTGCTCATAGACACCGGATTCAGCCATTCCGGTCTGCGCGACTTCGAATACGAGCGCGCCGCGAATATGCTTCCATCGCTGCGCTACGTCAACGTTACCGGAATTTTCACGCAGTTCACCGAGAGCCACGCACAAAAGCCGCTTTTCACGGAGCTTCAAAACGAACGCTTCGAGAACGCCGTTAAGTTTTTCTCAAAGAATATCGGCACGAAGCTGCTCGTCCACGCTGCGAATTCCTGCGCGGCGGTGAAATACCCCGAAACGCGCTACGACGCGGTGCGCATCGGCTCCGGCCTGATCGGCAGGATGCCCGCCGGCTTCGACGCGGGTCTGACGAAGATCGGCAGCCTCGAATGCGACGTCGCCGAGGTGAAACTCATCGAAAAAGGTCAATACGTCGGTTACAGCCGGCAGTTCAAGACAAAGCGCAAGACCAAGCTCGCGCTGCTGCATATCGGTATGTCCGACGGGCTCGCCGAGGGCAAACTGCCTTACGGCAGGAAGCGCATTTCAAAGCTGAAGGACGCCGTAAAAGGGCTTTTCAGAGCGTTTGACGACGACAGGATCTTCGGCCGGGTGAACGGCAAAAAGGTCCCCGTCGTTGGCAAGATCTCGCAGCACTGCCTCGCGCTCGACGTGACAGACGTTGAATGCGAGGTCGGCGACGTAGTGCGCTTCAGCGCGAACCCGCTGTTCGTTCCCGCCGGCGTGGAGAGAACGTATGTCTGAGCTTGAACGCGCGATAAGAGAACACGCGGAGGGCTCGTTCGCCTCGTTCCATATGCCCGGTCACAAGGGCAGAAGGCCGGACGGCGTTCTGCCGTACGAGCTTTACGGCTTCGACGTGACCGAGCTGCCGTTTTCCGACGAGCTTTTCGAGGCGGACGGCGCGATCTCGCGGCTCGAAGCGGACGCCTCGCGCCTTTTCGGCAGCGGCGCGACGATGATCTCGCCCTTCGGCGCGACCTCCTGCATACAGGTTATGACCGCGATCGCAGCCGCGAAGGGCAAGCTGCTTATCCCGAGAAACAGTCACTATTCCGTTTTCAACGCCGTCGGACTCTGCGGCGCGGAAGCGGTGCTGCTCACGCCCGAGCCGAGTGTCGCGACGCCGGCGGGCGTCGTTTCTCCCGAAGCGGCCGAAGCGGCGTTCAAGGCGGACGGCGGCATTTCCGCCATGTTCCTGACCTCGGTCGATTATTACGGATACGTCGCGGACGTCGCTGCGTTCGCGGAAATATGCCGCAAATATAACAAGCTTTTGCTGGTCGACAATTCCCACGGCGCGCACCTTCGCTTCGTCGAAGGGTTCAGGCACCCGCTTGAATGCGGCGCGGATATCGTCACCGATTCTATACATAAAACGATGCCGGCGATGACCGGCTCCGCGCTGCTGCATTTTGCCGATCACGCGCTCGCCGCGGAGGGCAAAAAACTGATGAAGCGCTTCTGCTCGTCAAGTCCGTCATACCCGATAATGCTCTCGATCGCCGCGGCGCTCGGCTGGGCGAAGGACGAGGGCGAAAAGGCGTATAACACGCTCGCGGAGCGGCTCGGGCGGCTGAAAAAGGATATTGAAGACTACGGTTACTCCGTAACGCGCGGCGAGCCGTGCCGCCTTTACGTGACCGGCGGAAGCACTGGCCTTTCCGGCGCGGAAATATCCGCCCGCCTGAATAAGTTTGGCTGCGTGCCGGAGTTCGCTGACGAAAGCGGCGCGCTGCTTATGTTCTCCCCGATGAACACGGAGGAGGAGCTTTCGCGGCTGACCGGAGTTTTCATCGGCGCGGAAAGGAAAAACGCGGTATTGCCAAAGCCGGCGCGGCGTGATATAATACCCCGCAGGGCGATGAGCGTCGCGGACGCGTTCCGAGCTGAATGCGAGTGCGTTCCCGCCGCAGAAAGCGCCGGCAGGATCGCCGCCGAATGCATCGGCGTCTACCCGCCCGGACTTCCCGCGGTGATAACCGGCGAATATATCGAAACGCTCCCGGAGGGGCTGAATATGAAACGAATCCTCGTGGTAAAGGAATAGCGGTATGCAGTTTGATCTGACTGAACTGAAAGGGAATAAGGCGCTGCTTTCCGCGTTTTCATCCGCGGTGACGGCGGGAGCCGTGCCGCACACGTGGATAATCGAGGGGCCGGACGGCTCCGGCAGACATACCTTCGCGTCGCTTTTCTGCCGCGTGATGATGTGCGATGGCGAAACGCGCCCATGCGGCGTCTGCGGCAACTGCAAACGCGCCGCGGCGGGACACGTCGATGTGCATTACATCGTTCCGCTGAAAAGCGAAAACAAGACCGTCGGCGTCAGCGAGATCCGCGCACTTCGCGAAGAGGTGTATATCAACCCCACGAGCGCGAGATGCAAGGTGTATATCGTCGAGGACGCCGAGGCGGTGACTCCGCAGGGACAGAACGCCCTGCTGAAGCTTGCCGAGGAGCCGCCCGAGGGGGTGTACTTCCTCCTGCTGACGCATAACCGCCACGGCCTGCTGCCTACGCTCGTTTCCCGCGCCGTCTGCTACTCGATGGAGCCGCTTTCGGAAGCGGACGCGAGGGCGGCGCTGGGCAAGGTGAGGGGCGCCGACGACGCAAAGATAGAGACGGCGATCCGCCTTTCCGGCGGCTTCGTCGGAGCCGCGAAAAGCTTTCTGAAGGGCGAAACACTCGCCGCCGGCATAACCGCGGCGGAGAAGTTCCTGGGCGCGCTCGCCGCGGGCGACGAATACGCGCTGATGATGACCTTCTCATCGCTTCCCGACAGCCGCGACAAAGCGCGCAGTCTGCTGACGGCGATCGCGGCGGCGGTCGCGGAAACGGTGCGCGTCAAGGCGGGCGTGCCGGACGCGTCGAAGCTGCCTATCGAAGCGGCGGAGCGCAAGGCCGCTTCCGCGGTGGGGTATCAGACGCTGATCAACGTGTACGAATACGTTACGGCGGCGGAAAACGATATTTCCGCCTTCGTCAACGTCAACGCGGCCGTGACCGAGCTGACCGTAAAGGTCGCCGCGGCGCGCCGTGAGAATAAATGAATAACGCTCGGTGAGCGAGAGGTGATATTATGACAGAAGTAGTAGGCATAAAGTTCAAGGAAGGCGGAAATATGTACTATTTCGCCCCCAACGGACTTAAACTTTCTCTGGGCGAAAACGCCGTCGTCGAGACCGCTCGCGGACTTGAATACGGTTCCGTCGTCCTCGCCAACAAGATGCTGGACGACTCCGAGATCGTTTCTCCGCTGAAAAACGTCGTACGCAAGGCGACGAAGTCGGACGACGAGGTCTACGAGAAAAACAAGGAAAAAGAAAAAGAAGCGCTCCGTATCTGCGAGAAGAAGGTCGCGGAGCACGGGCTCGAAATGCAGCTTGTCGACGTCGAATACACCTTCGACCGCGGCAAGATACTGTTCTACTTCACCGCGGACGGCAGAGTCGACTTCCGCGAGCTCGTAAAAGACCTCGCGGCGACCTTCCGCACGAGGATCGAGCTGCGCCAGATCGGCGTGCGCGACGAGGCGAAGATGATCGGCGGGCTCGGCATCTGCGGCAGACCCTTCTGCTGCTGCGCGTTCCTGGACGATTTCAAGCCGGTTTCCGTCAAGATGGCGAAGGAGCAGAACATGAGCCTCAACCCCGGCAAGATCTCCGGCACCTGCGGCCGCCTTATGTGCTGCTTGAAATACGAGGAGGAGGCATACCGCTCGCTTTGGAAAATGACTCCCAAGGTCGGCGCGCAGGTCAGAACTCCGGACGGGAAGGGCACCGTCACCGAGGTCTCGCTGCTCCGCGGCGACCTGAAGGTCACGCTCGAGAAAGCGCCCGAGAGCGTCAGAAGCTACAAGCGCGACGAAGTCAAGCTTCTGAAGGACGGCGACATCAAGGTCGACAAGAAGGAAATGGACGACCTGAAGGACCTCGAATAGCCTTTTGCGCGCGAAATACGCGCCGCGGACGCCTTTGCGCCGCGATTTTCGGCGGTTTTTTGAAAAAAAGTGTTGCATATTTCAGAATATGTGCTAAAATGTTACTCAAACGGAGGTGTTATGAATGGCTTATTTTATCGGTGAAGAGTGCATCGCCTGCGGTTCCTGCGAGGCTGAATGCCCCAATTCCTGCATTTCTATGGGCGACGACAGATACGTGATCGACGCCGAACAGTGCATCGAGTGCGGCGCTTGCGCGTCCGTGTGCCCGGTGGATGCCCCGAAGCAGCAGTAATCTGCGCGCTTTGAGCTGAAAAATCGTACGCAACAGGGTGCGAGGCTGAAACGGAAAACGGAGATATCCGAGTCTGTTTTGTGCCGTGCGCCCTATTGTTGTATATAGACGGTATTTGCCGGCCGCGCGGCCGGCCTTGAGGTGTTTATGAAGGAAACGGTCGATCTCGGCGGCGGTTACACGCTCTTTCAGCCGAAGGGGGTATATCCCTGCGGCACCGACGCGGTGCTGCTCGCCGCCTTCGCCGCGGAGCGCGGGGAAGGCAGCCGTTTCTGCGACCTCTGCTCCGGCAGCGGAGTGATCCCCGTGCTCGTATGCAAACGAAGACCGGAGGTATCCTTCGCCGCCGTGGAAATATCCGGAACCGCCTGTGAAACCGCAGCGAAAAACGCTTCCGTCAACGGCTTCGGCGGCAGGATAAACGTGATAAACGGCGACGTCGGACGGGTTGACAAGCTGCTCGAAAAGGCGGCTTTCGACTGCGTCACCGTCAACCCGCCGTATATGAAGGCGGGCGGCGGCAAAGCGCCGTCTGACAGGCTGACAGAGATAGCCGTTCGCGAGACGCTCTGCACCGCCGCGGACGTCGTGAAAGCGGCGGCGTTTCTGCTTAGCGGCGGCGGCAGTCTGTTCATCGTCCACCGCGCCGAACGCAGGGACGAGATACTCGCGCTTATGCGCGAAAACTGCCTCTGCCCGAAGCTGATCCGTCCTATCGTGCACGAGCGCGGCGCGAAGGCGAAAACGTTCCTCGCGCAGGCGGTAAAGGGCGGCTCCGGCGAAGCGCAGGAGCGCCCGTTCATACTTTACGAAAACGGCGCGTACACCGCGGAAGCGGCGCGCGTCTACGGAGAGTGAAGCTATGGTTTTTGAAAAAGGCACGCTCTATATAGTCGGAACGCCGATAGGCAATCTTTCCGACCTTTCGCCCCGCGCGGTCGAGGTTTTCGAGAACGCCGATTTCATCGCGGCGGAGGACACCCGCGTGACGATGAAGCTGCTCAACAGCGTCGGCGTGAAGAAGCCGCTCGTCAGCTATTACGAACACAACGAAGCGACCCGCTCAGGCGAGATCGTCGAGCGGCTGAAGGCGGGGGAGATATGCGCCCTCGTCAGCGACGCGGGAATGCCGCTCATCTCCGATCCGGGCGGCGAAATCGTCGCGCTCTGCGTGAAAGAGGACGTTCCCGTCCGCGTTGTCCCCGGGCCGAGCGCCGTGATTTCCGCGCTCGCGGTCAGCGGGCTTGAAACGGGCAGGTTCGCCTTCGAGGGCTTCCTCTCGGTCAACGCCAAGCGCCGCAGGGAGCATCTGGACGAGGTGAAAAACGACCGCCGCACCCTCGTGTTTTACGAGGCGCCGCATAAGCTCCGCCGTACCCTCGCGGATATGCTCGCCGTCTTCGGCGACCGCCGTATCGCGCTCTGCCGCGAGCTGACGAAGCTGCACGAGGAAACCGTGCGCACGACGCTTTCGGAGGCGTGCGCTTACTTTGAAGAAACCCCGCCGCGCGGCGAGTTCGTGCTCGTCGTCGAGGGCGCGAAGGACCGGGCGGAGCCTGATTCTGCCGACGCGGAAGCGGTAATGCGCGAACTGCTCGCCTCCGGAATGAGCCGCAGCGCCGCGGCTAAGGAGACGGCTAAACGCACGGGGCTTTCGCGCGGCGAAGCGTACAAGCTCTGCGCCGGCGAATAGGAGACATATATGCTCGTTTACAAACGTAAAGCGCACTATCATGAAGTCGACAAAATGGGCGTCGTCCACCACTCCAACTACGTCAAGTGGATGGAAGAGGCGCGCATAGAGGCCGTCGCGGAATTCGGGATCAGCTTCAAGGAGGCGGAGGAGAACGGCATTCTGTCGCCCATCGTCAATATTTCCGTCGACTACAAACGCCCCGTCACGTTCGGCGACGAGGTCGAGATCCGCGTTACGATCCTGAAATACACCGGCGCGGTCATGGAGCTCGGCTACGAGTTTTACAACCTGACGGCCGGCTGCCTCTGCACCGTGGCGACGTCGCGCAACTGCTTCGTCGTCGGCGGGCGCGTGACGTCGCTGAAAAAGGCGGCGCCGGAAGCGTCGTGAAGCTTCGCGCGATTTACGAAGCGCAGCAAACGGAGGCCGCGTCCGGACGCGGCGAATAACAGGAGGTCAACCATGCTCAATTACGTCCACAGTATCCCCACGAAGCTTTACTTCGGCAAGGGGCAGATCAGCCGCCTCGACGGTATCCTCCGTCAGTTCGGCAGCAAAGTCCTGCTTACCTACGGCGGCGGCTCGATCAAGAAGATCGGGCTTTACGACGAGGTAATGCGTATCCTCAGCGACGGCGGCTTCACCGTGACCGAGCTTGCCGGCATCGAGCCGAATCCGCGGATCGAATCGGTCGAGGAGGGCGTCCGTCTCTGCAAGGAGAACGATATCGACGTCATCCTCGCTGTCGGCGGCGGCAGCACTATCGACTGCTCGAAAGCCATCGCGACGGGCGTCTTTTACGAGGGCGACCTCTGGCAGATGGTCGCTTCGCGCCACGGCGTGCTGAAGGCGCTCCCGCTCGTGGATATCCTCACGCTCAGCGCCACCGGCTCGGAGTTCGACGGCGGCGGAGTCATCACGAATCTTAAAACGAACGAGAAGCTCGGCAATATGTATACCTATCCCGCCGCGTCAATCTGCGACCCGACCTACACCTTCTCGGTGTCGAAGTACCAGACCGCCGCGGGAACCGCCGACATAATGAGCCACATCTTCGAGGGCTACTTCTCGCGCACGGAGGACAGCGACCTTTCCGACTGCATCGCGGAGGGCGTGCTGAAGACCGCGATAAAATACCTTCCCGTCGCGCTCGCGGAGCCGGATAACTACACCGCGCGCGCCAACCTGATGGCGATAGCGTCCGTCGCCTGCTCGGGCATTCCCGAGTACGGCAAGCAGGATACCGGCTGGCCGTGCCACTCGATGGAGCACGAGCTTTCCGCGTTCTACGACATCACCCACGGCGTCGGGCTCGCGATACTGACTCCGCGCTGGATGCGTTTCATACTGAAAAAGGACCCCTCCTGCGCGTGGAGGTTCGTCAGATTCGCAAAGAACGTCTGGGGCTTCGACGGCGAGGATGAGCTTGCTCTCGCGAACGCGGGAATCGACAGGCTCGAGAGCTTCTTCAAAGAGTCGGGCATCCCGATGACGCTCCGCGAACTGAACATTGACGAAGAGCACTTTGAAGAGATGGCGGCGCACGCGAATTTCGGCGGCTACCTCAAAAACGCCTTCGTCGCGCTGACGAACGAAGACATTGTCGAGATATACAGAGCGTGCCTCTGACGCTGAAAGGGGAGTATAATTACGGCTCTTTCGGAAAAAACGAAGAAATACATAAAAGAGAACTGCGCCCGCTCCCTTGAGGGCAGGACCGTGCTGATAACCGGCGCGAACAGCGGTGTCGGCTTCAAGACGGCCGAAACGATGGCGTACCTCGGCGCGTCCGTGATTATGGCGTGCAGGAATCTTGAAAAAGCGTCGGACGCGCGCGAAAAGCTGCTCGCGGACTATCCCGAAGCGGATATCCGCGTGACGCGGCTCGACATGGCGGATTTCGCTTCGATAGACGCCTTTGCGGAGCAGCTGCCGGACGTTGACGTTTTCATCAACAACGCGGGGCTTTTCCACCGCCGCGGCGAGAAGACGAAGGACGGCTTCGATCTGGTGATGGGCACGAACTATATCGGCGTTTATTACCTGAGCGAAAAGATACTTCCGAAGCTCGCGGCGTCGGGGCGCGAGGTCGTGTATATCAACACGATCTCGATCATCCACAAGGTCGCGCGCGTGAAGCTTTCGCGCTTCGACGACAGCCGCGGCGCGTACGCGCGTTCCAAGCTCTGCCTTGCGCGCTATTCGCGCTATCTCGCGGAGAAGTACAAGGATACGAACGTCCGCGTTTATATGGTCCACCCCGGAATCGCGAAGACGCCGATCGCGTCGCACTTCCTCGGCGGGATGGACGCGCTGTCGAAGATCGTGCCGATAAACTCAGCGGAGAAGTCGTCGCTCGCGGCGGCGTGGATACTGTCGCACGACGTTCCCGACGCCGGAGTCGTCGGGCCGAATAAGATATTCGGCGGCTGGGGCTACCCGAAGCTGAACCGCACCTGCCGCAGAGCGAAGCGGGATATAGAGCCGCTCGTGGAATTCACGAAAGAACAGATCGAAACCCGGAGGGCTGCGAATTGATAAAACTTACCGGCGTTACCGAAGATAACTGGCTCGAGGTCGCTTCTCTGACCGTCAGAGACGACCAGAAGGAATACCTCGCGCCCGCGATAGGCATTATCGCGAGAGGATACGTCTACCGCGACTGCAACGCGAGGGTTTTCGCGGTCGAAAACGACGGAACCGTCGTCGGCGTCGCGCTCGTCAGGGAGTTCGCCGACGAGCCGCTCGGATACGACCTGCAGCAGTTCATGATAGGCGCGGAGTTTCAGGGCAGGGGCTACGGCTCCGCCGCGCTCGCGCTGATCCTGGACGAGCTGCGAAAAGAAGGGCATTACGATCACGTCGAGGTCTGCGTGAAAAAAGCCGATCTCGCGGCGATACGCCTTTATGAAAAACACGGCTTCACCGATTCCGGATATATCGACGATGACGCGCCGGATTCGCTTAATATGATATGCCGCCTCTTTTGATATTTCGCTTGCATTAACGGTAAAACCGTGATAGAATAAACACGTCATACAGAGTAGGCGCGGACGCGTGAAGTGCCGTCGGGACGGGGAGTTGCCCGGCGGACGAAGGAACGTTCCGCGGTGTCCGCGCCGCATCCCGCTGTCAATATCGGCTGAAATATCTTCCCGATATCATTGCGAGAATGTATGGGGGAGGTATTGTTATGAATGAAACAAAAACCGTAAACGAACGGCTCGTAAATCCGTTCAAGGTACTGAAGGCGTCGGCGCTGGAGCTGACGAAGCTGCCGACCGTCTGCGTGCTCGCGGTCATGCTCGCGTGCTGCTACGTCTTCGGAATGCTCACGATACCGCTGCTCGGGCAGGCGCTGCAGATCAAGTTCTCGTTCCTGATCTACGCGCTCTGCGGCGCGCTGTACGGCCCCGTTCCGACGGTGCTGCTCGGCGTTATGGATCAGCTTCTCGTTGAAACGCTGATGAAGGGCAACGGCTTCCTGCTCGGCTACGTGATCTCATTCGCGTTCCGCGGGCTGCTTTTCGGCTCGCTGCTTTATCACCGCACGCTCCCGCAGAAGGGGCTCTCCGTCGGCCGCGTCGCGCTGACGAAGGCGGCGGACACGGTGTTTTACAACGTCCTGCTGAATACGTATCTGAACTATCACTACGGTTTCATAAGCGCGGGCTCGTTCGCCGCGGCGGTCACCGTCCGCGTCGGCAAGAACATAGTCCTGCTGCCGCTTGAAATATTCCTGCTCTGCGTCTTCCTCGCCGCGATGCTCCGCGCGCTTCCGCATATCGGCGGACTGCCGGAGGTGAAGACGGAGAAGATAACGAAAAAGCAGACGGCGGTCATCATCTCCCTCGCCGCGCTCGGCCTGGGACTGCTGCTGGCGTATCTGTTCATACCTTCGTTCCGAGAGGTGTTGAAGTTTGGCTTATAGCGATATCGAAAAAAGACTGACGGAAGTAAAGAAGCCCTCCCGCTACTGCGGCGGAGAGGTCAATTCCGTCATCAAAGATCCGGCTTCTACCGAGGTCAGCTACGCGTTCTGCTTCCCGGACCTCTACGAAGTCGGCATGTCGCATATCGGTATGAAGATACTCTATTCCGCGGCGAACCGGCTCGACTTCGTTCGCTGCGAGCGCGTTTTCGCGCCGGACCGCGATATGATAGAGCTTATGCGCGAGACGGATACGTCGCTTTTTTCGCTTGAGAACAAGCTGCCCGTCGCGTCCTTCGACCTCGTCGGATTCTCGCTTCAATACGAGCTTTCCTACACCACGATGCTTCAGATGCTGAAGCTCGCGGGCATTCCGCTTTACTCCCGCGACCGCGGCGAAGACGACCCGCTCGTCATCGTCGGAGGCCCGTGCTCTTACAACAGCGAGCCGATCGCCGACTTCGTCGACCTCGTCGTGCTCGGAGAAGGGGAGGAGGTCGGCGACGAAACGCTCGAGCTCATCCGCGCCTGCAAGCGCGAGGGCTGCGGCCGCGCCGAAACGCTCCGCCGCTTCGCCGGAATAAAGGGCATATACGTCCCGTCATTTTACGACGTCGAATACGACGGCGTGAAGATCAGATCGATAACCCCTAACCGTCCGGAAGCGCCGGCGCGGATCAGAAAGCGCATCATCGAAGACCTCGACAAAGCGTTCTATCCGGAGAGCTACGTCGTGCCCTACGGCGAGATCGTCCACGACCGCGCCTCCGTCGAGGTGCAGCGCGGCTGTATACGCGGCTGCCGCTTCTGCCAGGCGGGGTTCATCTACCGCCCCTTCCGCACCAAGAGCGCCGCGACGCTCAACTTCACCGCGAAAACGCTCTGCGAAAACACCGGCTACGACGAGCTCTCGCTGCTTTCGCTCTCCACGAGCGACTACCCCGAATTGAGCGGCCTCGTCGACGGACTCAACGAGTGGGCGGAGCCGAAGGGGATAAACCTCGCGCTGCCTTCTCTGCGCGTCGACAACTTCTCGATCGAGCTGATGAAGCGCGTGCAGAAGCTCCGTAAAAGCGGACTTACCCTCGCGCCCGAAGCGGGCAGCGAGCGCATGCGCAACGTGATAAACAAAAACGTGCACGAAGCGGACATAATGCGCGCCGTGAACGCGGCGTTCGGCGGCGGCTTCACCTCCGTCAAGCTCTACTTTATGCTCGGCCTGCCGTTTGAAACCGACGAGGATATCGTCGCCATAGCCGACACCGCGCAGAAGGTCGTAGACGCCTACTACGCGAGCGAGGGCAGGCAGAAGGGCAGGAGCGTTTCCGTTTCGCTCTCCGTCGCGGCGTTCGTGCCCAAGCCCTTCACTCCGTTCCAATATGTGCCGCAGGATACCGCGGAGGAGCACTCGCGCAAGCAGAAGCTCCTGCGCGAGCACGTCCGTTCCAACAAGATAAAGCTCTCCACGCACGACGCGGATACGTCGTATATCGAAGCGGTGCTCGCCCGCGGCGACCGCCGCCTCGTTCCCGCGATGGCGCTCGCCGCCGAGCGCGGCGCCTATCTGGAGGGCTGGAGCGAGAACTTCTCGCTCGATTTCTGGAAAGAGATTTTCGCCGAATGCGGCGTAAACGGCGACGACTACGCCTGCCGCGAACGCGGTACGGACGAGCTGCTCCCGTGGTCGCATATAGACATAGGCGTAACTGACAGATTCTTCATATCCGAATACGAAAAAGCGAAGCAGGCGGCCGCCTCGCCCAACTGCGCCGAGAAATGCCTCGGCTGCGGCGCCGCGTCGCTGGGAGGGGGAAGGTACTGTGCGAAACGTTAGAGTCAGATACGAAAAGACCGGCGACGCGCGTTTCGTTTCCCATCTTGACCTCGTGCGCACCTTCGCCCGTGCCGTCAGACGCGCCGACCTGAACGTGTATTACACCGAGGGCTTCAACCCGCATATAAAGATGAACTTCCTGCCGCCGCTTTCGCTCGGCTACGAGAGCCTGTGCGAAGCGTTCGATATGCGCCTGACGGACGAAACGCCCTGCCCGGAGGTCGCGCGGCGGCTCCGCGCCGTGCTGCCCGACCTGCTGCGTGTGACCGACGCCTACGAGCCGGAGACCGACCTTTCCGACGCCGCCTCCGTGCAGTATTCGCTGCGCTTTGACGCGGATCCGGACAAGGCGGCGGAAACGCTTTCGCGCGGCGGGCTTGTCATCGAGAAGAAGACGAAGCGCGGACAGATAACCGTCGACGTCCACGACGCGCTGATAAGCGCGGAAAGCGCGGACGGCGCGCTCGAGATAACGCTTCCGATGGGGGAGAGCTGCCTCAATCCGCGCCACGTCGTCGAGGCGCTGAATACCTACGGCGGCTTTGGCATCGAAGACTTCCGCTGCGTCCGCAGGCAGCTTTTCGCCGCCGACGGCAGCGTGTTCAGGTAGTGGCGATCTCGATCGCCTGCGCAGCCGCGCAGTATATAGTGTTCGTGTCATCCTGAGAGAGCGCGAAGCGCGAACCGAAGGATCTCACACCGTCAGCAACCGGCAGGGGATTCCTCACTTCATTCGGAATGACATTACCGCGCTCAAACTCAAAAGGAGAAAACCACATGAAGATCAAATACCTCGGCACCGCCGCCGCGGAGGCGATACCGGCGCTGTTCTGCACCTGCGAGACCTGCCGCGAAGCGCGGAAGGCGGGCGGCCGCGAACTGCGTCTGCGTTCGCAGGCGCTTATCAACGATACGCTGCTCATCGATCTCAACGGCGACACCGCCGCGAACGCGCAACGCTTCGGGCTGGATATGACGCGCGTTTTCCATTGCCTGATAACCCACGTCCACAGCGACCACTTCTGCGTGCCGGAGTTTTTCTACGTCAGCCCCGGCTTTACACACCGCGACGGAATGCCGCCGCTGACCGTGCACGGCAGCGAAGACGTCGCCGAAGCGCTTGAAAAGAGCGTCGCCGCCGCAAAGGGCGCGCTCGTCTGCCGTTTCGAGCCGCCGTTCGCGCCGTTCGACGCGGGCGGCGTGCGCGTGACCGCGCTGAAGGCGAGCCACGGCATTCCTCATCCGTATATCTACCTGCTCGAGCAGGATGGCAAGTCGATCCTCTACGCGCACGACACCGGCCCCTTCCCTGAGGAAACCTGGGATTACCTCGGTCGGTCGAACGTCCGGCTGTCGCTCGTTTCGCTCGACTGCAACGACGGCGACGTTGACGATATCGAATACGACGGACATATGTGCGTCGGTCGCTGCAAAAGGGTGCGCGACAGACTGAAGTCGCTTGGGATTGCGGACGAAAGCGCCGTTTTCGTGCTCAACCACTTTTCGCATAACGGCGTCCGCACCCTCTACCGCGATATGTCGAAGATCGCCGAACGCGAGGGCTTTATCGCCTCATACGACGGACTTGAACTGACGGTGTAACGCCGCCGTTCCGTGCGAAGCAAGCCGAAAGCCGTTCGAAATACCGTGCGCCTTCCTCATCCGGGGGAGGCGCCGTTTTTGCGCGCGTAAGGGCGGGTGTTTTTCAAAAATCGGTTGACCGATTTTCAATTCTGTGATAAAATATATATGTAATACTGACCGCTTGACGCGATTTCGCGCAGATAAAAACAACGGAGGAAAAAAGAATGAAAAGAAACATTTTCAAAAATCTGATTTCCGTGGCGGTAGCAGCGGCTATGCTGCTTGCGGCGCTTTCGGCGGCGCCGGCTGCGTCCGCGGGCGACGCGAGCGCCACCGTCCTGCGCGTGAGAAGCTCGAAGGACTTTCACGACGCGCTCTGGCAAACCGACGATAATGAAACTTACACGGTCGTCATTCGCATGGAGGACGATATCAAGGTCGAGCTTGATTCCAGTGAGCAGCTTGTCTGGATGAACGGGTATGACAATTATAATCTTATCCTCGACCTGAACGGCCACGTCCTCGACCTCGGCTCATGCGTTCTGAAGGTCTGGAACTATGCATGCAACGCGACGTATCATCTGACAGACACCGTCGGCACCGGAAAGATACTGACCGATACGACCGCCCACGCGGTCACTTTCCACAGCACAGAAGTTATGCACAACCAGCCCTTCACGGTAGACGTCAACGGCGTGACGTTCGAAAACGCGGGCACGGCGGGCGACGCCTTCTACGTTGACGGCGACAACGGCGAGAATCAAACCATTGTGATCAAGGACGCGACCTTTATCAATTATGGTACCGCGTTCGATTACTCGAGCGTCGAGAATGTCATAATAAAGAATATGAGGCGCAGCACTACGAACGGCACGGTGGGATTTGCCCAGGTCGGCAGAACCGTCGGGGAAGCGATTGCCGACGGCTTCGAGCTGAGTTATTACAGATATGAATACCCGGATTATTTCGAGGAGATCGCGGCAAGCGATACGATCATCGCCGGGATACCCGTTTACGAGGGCTACGACGCAGTCGTCCGTCCGACCGTTGCGGAGGCGCAATACGCCGCGACGTTCGATCCAAACGGCGGCAGCGGAACGATGGAATCAGTTTACCGTGCCAGCGAAGGTCCGTTCGCGTTCCCGGAATGCGGCTTCACCGCGCCTTCGGGCAAGCATTTCGTCTGCTGGATGATGGGCGGCAGGGTCTATCTGCCCGGTGAAGTTCTGTTTATGGACTATAACTTCGGCATCGCCGCGGTATGGAGCGACGGAGTCAAGGGCGATATGGACGGCGACGATGAGATTACCGTCGCGGACGCGCTGAAAGCGCTGCGTATCGCCGCGAAGCTCGTTGAGGCGACTGAAGAAGATCTGCGGATCGGAGATATCGACGGCAACGGCAAAATCGAGGTAAACGACGCGCTGGCGATACTTCGCGTAGCCGCGAAGCTGGCGGATCAAAGCTCGCTCGGATAAACCGCGGTGATGGGCTGTTAAGCGAAAACGCCGACAGCGCAGTCCTTTTCTGCATGGTGGTAAAACATATTAAAAACGGCTCACAATTTCGTGAGCCGTTTTTGTTAATTATCCGGTTTCCGGTGCGTCCGCAGGCAGCTTTTCGCCGCCGACGGCAGCGTATTCAGATGAATAGCAAGTAAAAAAGCGCACGCCCGCGGGCGTGCGCTTTTTTATCGCGATCACTTGTTAAGCCCTATTATTATTCGGAGTTTATTGTTTCATAAACAAAGTCCGTGACGGCGTTGTGTTATGATTTTCAACAAAAATATTAAGATATAACAATAAACTATTGACAAATTGACGATTTTTATTTATCATAAAGTTTGTGGGAAACCACAATACATTATTAAAGGAGGCATACCTATGAAAGCGAAACTGTTGAGACTGTCAATTGCTATGGTGCTTATAGCAGCGATCGCGGTATTACCGCAAACGCCCGCATTCGCCTTACCTGATTCACAGGAGGCGGAATTCAAGGACATACGCAGTTACGAAAAGTGGCTTCCCGCTTCGCTCGGCATCGAAATACCGAACGTAAATCTGTTCGCCGTTCGCGACGACAGACCGTTGGACGAAGTGGAAATTCAGGAGGCCGTGACGTTCGGAGCGAGCCGGAACGAAGCGAAAAAAATGACGCTCAGCGAACTGCTCGACTTCCTCGGCTCAAAAAAGCTCACGCCACAGTCTAAAGAAAATATGCGCATATTATTCCCCGAACTCTCGAAAGAGCAGATCGACGAAATGACCTATAAGGATTATGAAAACTATAGTTATGCCCAAACCCATAAGGCTCTTACCCCTGATGAGAAAACGCTTGAGGAACTGGAGCGGCGCGGTATAACGCTTGATGATTTTATTTACCTTCACAAGTGCTATGAGGACGATGCAAGCATTCTCGCCGAAAACGACGCGGTACTGCGCTCCGCGCTGAAAAAGTACTATTTATTCAAGCTTGATTACGCCCAAGCGGTGTCAAACGACAGCGATTACCGGAACGCAACTGTACCGCAAAGCGAAAAAGAAGATGCTGAGCCGACGCGCTACGACTCTTCTCTTTACGAGACTGTCGCAAGCTTCCAAAGATATAAGTTTAACCCCGATTCTTTTTTGAGGACGACTTATACCCACATCTACAGACACAGACAGAATCAGGAAGTCGCTGTGTTGAGCGCCTATTACGCCATCTATGCGTCGTCCACACCAGACCCTAATCCTGATACTTATTATTTTACCAATCTGTACGGCACTTTCTCTGAAAGTCATCAGGGCGCACACGAGGGCGTCGATATGGTGTACTCCTTTAACGGAAACAATACTCCAAACGTCCACTCGATAACGCCCGGAACGGCATCTATACCTCCGAACGATGCCAGTAACGGTGCAGTTAAAGTTACCCATAGCAGTTACGGCTCGGCGATATACGCTCATATGACAAACAGGATTGTCAGCGGCAACAACACGGCTACTGTATCTGCAGGCGCCGTAATAGGGAAGCAAGGTGATGTGGGGTATGCCAACGGCAAGCATGTGCATTTTGAAATCGCAACCTCTATGCAACCATGTGGTAATGATGTTCTTACGTCCGCATCACCCTATCTGTTTATGCACACCTATAACGGACAACACCTTGCGCCTGTTAATGATAATCAATGGACGAACTATGGGAGTCCTATTTATCATCGCGGCGCCTGTAGTTTTTTGGGATGCTCCGGGTATGCATACGCTTATCATGTCCCGAATGCTGCGGGTAATAGGTGTACGGTGTGCGGATACGTTGGCACTATTGTGGGTCCGTCCTGATACAGTTGATTCATCTACCCGAAAAGGAGAATCCGCTTATGAAAAGAATCGTTGCGTTTCTTTTTATCCCAGTTATGCTGTTTTTGTTTTGCGCCTGCGGGAAGCCGTCGGCGCCGGTAAGCAGCTCCGCGCCTCCGGAATCGTCGAATGAAGAGTCGCAATATACCGATCCAGGTCCGAGCGATATTATAATATACCCCGAGCTCAACGCCGTCACGCCGAACGCCGGTGCGAGAAAGATGATATCCGAAGACGTCGATCTGTTTGGGCTGAGCGACAAAACGATGCGTGAGGATCTTGTGCGGATATTCGGAGAGCCGAAAGAAGTGACTAAAGTGGGCGATGTCAGTGAATACGAAAAAACGATATACGTCTATGACGGTATGCGGTTTACGTTCATCGACGCGCTTTACGGTGAGCCGTTTAGCCATCCGGACTTATACGTAGCGGAGTTCAGAAGGGACGATTTGACGTATCCCGGAGGGATAAAGCTCGGCGATTCGCTCTATGACGTAGTAGTAAAATTCCCGCAGGAGCGCGACTACCGATCAGAAGCTATGTACGGCGATCCGATGGATAAGTTTACGACCGGCTTTGCGAAGTTGCTCGATTACGACGTGCTCACTCAAGACGAGGGTAATTACTCCTTACTGCTCTGCTGCGGCTGGTGGCCGACGGTATGCATCAACTTCGACGACAATCTGAAAGTTAAGTCCGTTTATATTTACTATCATAGCGACGGTATCGGCTATCCGTAATACCGTAAAAGATCATAAAACGGCAACGCCCCGAGCTGACTCGGGGCGTTGTTTAGCGTTTTATTGTATTTATTTATTCAGTTGTCTGATCTTCGGGTCGCCGTAGAAGCCGAGGATTATCGTGCCGGGGCCGACGGAGGAGCCGACGCCCTGATTGACGACGCCGAAGTGGAAGTTTATCTTCTTATCGGGGAAGAAGCTCTGTATCGCGTCCGCGACCTCCTTCGCGTCCTCCTCGCAGTCGGCGTGAGCGATGCAGACGTTGTTGTTCGCGTCGAGGTCGGCGTAGTCGCGCACGTATTCCGCGCTTCTTATCAGCGAGGCCTTTCTGCCTCTGACTTTCTCGACGGCGACGTTGTGGCCGGTCTCGTCGTAGACGATCATCGGCTTGACGCTCAGCAGCCCGCCGAAGAAGGCGGCGGAGGCGCTGATGCGTCCGGCGCGGCGCAGATAGGAGAGGTTATCGACCGTGCCGGCTTCGTTGAAGTGCTCTCTGTTGTCGAGCACCCATTGATGCACGTCTTCGATGCTCATTCCCGCGTCGCGCTTTTTGGCGGCTTCGATGACCATCATCGCCAGCGAATAGCAGCAGTTGTAGGTATCCACGCAGATTATCTTCCTGTCGGGGAACTCCTTCTGCAGCTTTTCCTTCGCGGCGATGCTTTCAAGCACGGAGCCGGAGAGCGCGTTGCAGCAGGAGAGCGAGAGCACGTCGCGCCCTTCTTCGAGCGCCGTACGGAACGCCGCCTCATACTCCGCCGCGGAGACCTGCGAGGAGGAGAACTTCGCGCCGCTTCTGACTATGTCGTAATACTCTTTCGGCTCGAAGTTGGTCCAGTCGCGGTCGACGTCGTGCTCGACGCCGTCGATGTAGATGTGCATAGGCAGCGATTCCGCAATGCCGTATTCTTTGAGCTGTTCGCTGCTCAGGTTGCTGCTCGAGTCTGTAAAGATCGCAAATTTTTCCATGTCCGTTCTCCTTATTCAAGAATGATGATGAAGTCGTAGACTTCCTGCATACCGTCTATTTCGTAGAATTCTTTGCCGGAGTAATGCGACGCGAACGCTTCGCGCACCTTTTCCTTGTCCGCTTCATCGGCGTCGGCGCCGTAGATGACGGTGGCGATGTCCTTTTCGGCTATGCCGAGCGCGTCGCAGAGAGAGATCAGCGCCTCCGTCTTGTCGGGGGAGGAGGAGAGTATCTTTTTGTTGGTGAAGCCTATGTAGTCGTTGTTTTTGACAGAAACGTCGTTGTATTCAACGCTGCGTATCGCGCGGCAGACCATTCCGGTCAGCGCGTAGTCCATATTCTCGATGAAGTTCCGCTTTATCGCCTCCGCGTCGCCGGAGCTGTAGTCGAGCATCGAGAGCGCGGCGTAGGCCTGCCCGAGGTTGACCGACGGGACGACGTGTATCGCGGACTTGTCGTAGATCCGTCCCGCCTGGTCGGCGGCCATGAAGATGTTGGAGTTGTTGGGGAAGACGTAGATGTTGTCGGCGTTGATCTTATCGAAGGCGTCGATGAAATCCTTTATCGAGGGGTTCTTGCCCTGACCGCCGTCTATTATGAAGTCGACGCCGAGCTCCTTGAATATGTCTATTATGCCGCTGCCCGTCGTAACGACGCAGGTGGCGAATTTCATGCGCTTCTTCTGCGCCTGCGGCAGCTCGGCGGCCTTTCTGCGCTCCTGCTCGTTGTGCTGGAGCATCATGTTCTCGATCTTGACCGTGAGGAATTCGCCGAACTGCTGGCAGAACTCCAGCGCCTTCGACGGAGTCATCGTGTGGACGTGCACCTTGACGGCGGAGCCTTCCTTGAACGCGACGATGGAGTCGCCGATCGCGGAGAGGTAGTCTATTATAACCTGCTCGTCGAAGGCGTCGACGTCGCACTTCGCGCTCATCAGCCTCAGCATGAACTCCGTGCAGTAGCCGAATTCGAACTTGTCGTCTTTGCCGAAAAGGGAGATATCCACGCTCGCGGGGGCGGCCGCCGCGGATTCGCCGAGCGCGACGTCGTTGCCCTTGATGGCCTCATAAGCGCCTTCGGCGATGAGGTAGAGCCCCGCGCCGCCGCTGTCGATGACGCCCGCCTCCTTCAGCACGTCCAGAAGCTCCGGCGTGTTGGCGAGCGAAGCGTTCATGCGCTTGACCAGCATATCGGTGAATTCGCCGAGCGTCGTTTCCTCGTTGATCAGCGGAAAAATATCGTCGACGGATTCGCGCGCGACGGTGAGTATCGTGCCTTCAACGGGAGTGACGACCGTTTCGTAAGCGCGTTTCGAGCCGCTTATGAAGGCGTTCGCGATGTCGTTTATCGAAGCCGTCTCCACGCCATCGAGTCCGGTGCTTATCCCGTAGAATATCTGCGAAAGGATAACACCGCTGTTTCCGCGAGCGGAGAGCAGCATACCGCTCGCGAGAGCGCGCGCTTTTTTGCAGACGGAGTTCGCCGGCTCCTTTTCCATCTCCTTGATGCCGCCGGAGATCGTGCGGAACATATTGTCGCCGGTGTCTCCGTCGGGGATGGGGAAGACGTTGAGGTCGTTTATCTCCTTGATATTCTGTTGGAGCTTTGCGGCTCCGCTGACGGCGAACTTCTCGAACATAAAGCCGTCAACGAGCTTGAAGTCGTAATAGTTCATCAAATCAGTCCGTTATATGGTTTTTTTGAAGCAGCGCCTGCGCTTGTTCTGCACTCTGTCAAAGTGCTTCATGAGGTTGAGTATATGGTGGTTGTCTTCGAGCATGAGGTTCGTCTCGAGGTGGTGCAGGTCGCTCTTCTGCAAAAAGTCGATAAGCAGACCTATCATCGCGGTGACGACGCCTTTTGACTCATACTCCGGCAGAATGCCGATAAGCCCGAGGTCGATGACCTTCGGGCGCTTTTTGGAGCGCAGGAAGCGGATGAGGAAGGGGAGAGTGATATGCCCCTTCGACTTCCTGACCGCGTCGGAGATGGACGGGAACATGAGCGAGAAGCCGACTGTGCGGTTCTCCTTGTCCTTTATCATCATTATGTCGTGCGGACGGACGACAAGCTTGAAATCCTTTATGTAGTTGTCGACTATTTCCTGATTCAGCGGCATCGTGCCGTAAAGGCGGGCGTACGTCTTTTCGATGACGTCGAAGATGCCGTTGATGTGCACGTCGACGAGCTCCTTTATAGAGTCGGCCTGATAGAGATGCAGTCCGTACTTGTCGAGCATGCGGTTGCTGACGCGGATGATCTTTTCCGGGCTTTCCGTCGGACTGTAAAGCTGGCATTCGAGCCAGTCGGTGTCCTTCTCGAAGCCGGAGGCCTCTATGAGCTTCTGATAATAGGGGTAGTTGTACTGTTCTTCGAAGGTCTGGAACTGATCGAAGCCCTCGATCAGCAGCCCCTCGCGCTCAAGGTCGGAGTAGCCGAGCGGGCCGACGAACTCCTCCATGCCCTTGTCCTTCGCCCACTTTTCGACGGCGGCGAAGAGCGCGCCGGAGACTTTTTCGTCGTCGACGGAGTCGAAGCGGGTGAAGCGGACGCGCTTCTGATCCCACTTTTCGTTCGCTTCGCGCTGGATGATGCCCTGAATGCGCCCGACGGTCTTTCCGTCCTCATAAGCGATATAGCAGACGGTGTCGCAGACCTTGTTAAAAGGGTAGTCCGGCTTGAAAATATCAAACTCCCCGCCGTAAAGCATCGGCACGAAGTATTCGTTGCCCTCGTACAGCTTCAGCGGGAAGCGGACGAAATCCTTTTGTTCCTTCTTGGTTTTGACCTCTCGGATTTCCAACACGTTCAGTCACTCCTTTTTGAAAGAGTTTATATATGTGTCAATTCTATCACAGAAGTATGAAAAATTCAATACAAAATAAAAACCTTGTCGTTTCCGGTCGGAAGTGTGTTATAATATATTCGTTGACGGCGGAGAAAACTTTTTTCAAAAAAACGAAAAAAAGACTTGATTTATTCGGAATTGTGTGTTATTATGTCTCGGTTATAAAAGGGAATTTCCGCTGTCCCGCGGCCGAAAGCGGCCGCCGAAGTATGGGAGAATGAAGTTTCCGGAAGGGAAAGAATGAATATGGACTATGTAAAAATGCTTTCTGAGCAGCAGCTCAAAGAGGAGATCCCTCAGTTTTCGATCGGCGACACCGTCAGAGTGCACGTTCTGATCAAAGAGGGCTCGCGTGAGAGAATCCAGGTTTTCGAGGGTATCGTGATCGCCCGCAAGAACGGCGGCATTTCCGAGACCTTCACCGTCAGACGCGTAACCTACGGCGTCGGCGTCGAGAGAACCTTCCTTCTCCATTCCCCGAAGGTCACCAAGATCGAGGTCACGAGAAAGGGTAAAGTTCGCAGAAGCAAGCTTTATTATCTGCGCGACAGAGTCGGTAAGGCGGCCAAGACGAAGCAGTCGTTCAAATAAGCAACGGGAAGGGGACGCAAGTCCCCTTTTTGCAATGTTTCAAGAGGTTTTCGTATGTCTGATTTCGACAGAGAAAAATACGGAGATTACGAAGAAGCGATGAAACGGGTTCTGTCCGACCCCATCTTCAACGACATTGAAGCTGAGGCCGCGAAGCCGGCTGCGCCGCAGGCGAAGCCCGCCGAGGAATCCGCCGCGCCTTCATACGCTCCCGCCGAGCCGGAGCCCGCGGAGCCGGAGCCCGCGGAGCCGGAGCCGGTATCGTATGAAACGGCGCCGGAAGAACCGGTGCGCCGCGAAGCGGTTCCGGAAGCCGCGGAAACGTCCCGGGAGGAAGCCGCTTACGTTTCTTCTCACACGGAGCAGTCGGAGGAATATCTGCCTCCCGTCGCCGCGGCGTCCGACGGCAAAAAGAAGCCGCGCAGGGACACCGTCACCGGCGTTTTCGAGTGGGTGGAATCCGCAATCTTTGCTGTCGTGGTTGTCATTCTGCTGTTCACTTTCATCTTCCGCATAGTCGGTATTGACGGCAGATCCATGGTCCCGACGCTGCAGGACGCAGACAGGGTTGTGATAAGCAATCTTTTCTATACTCCGAAGACCGGCGACATCATCGTTCTCGACACGAGCGAAGATACTATCTTCTTCAATGGCAGACAGTATTCAAAGCCGCTTATTAAGCGCGTTATCGCGACCGGCGGACAGACCGTCGAGGTTACAAGCTCCGAGAACGGCGTTCAGAAGGTGCTCGTCGACGGCGTGGAGTTGAAAGAGGATTATATCAACTTCCAGACCTTAACGCACAGCGGCGGACAGGCGAAGCTGACCGTGCCGAACGGCTATGTCTTCGTTATGGGCGATAACCGCGGCGAGAGTCTTGATTCGCGTTCCTTCGGCTGCATAAGCGAAAACGCGATAGTGGGCAGAGCGCTGTTCAGGATATTCCCGCTGTCCGAAATGGGACTGCTGACGACTGACGATCCTTATGGAGAACATTAACTGGTACCCCGGCCATATGCGCAAGACCGAGCGGCAGATCGCGAAGGATCTGACGCTCGTCGACGCAGTTATAGAAATACTTGACGCGCGTATTCCGCGCAGCAGCAAGAATCCGGATATGGAGCGCATAACGCGCTCGAAGCCGCGCGTCCTTGTCTTCAACAAGATCGACCTTGCCGACCCCGACCTCTCGACGAGGTGGGCGGAGCATTACAAGAAGCAAGGCTATAAGTGTGTTTTCTGCGACTGCAAAAGCGGACGCGGGGTAAATAAAGTACTGCCCGCCGTGCGCGAGCTTCTCGCTGACAAAATCAGCGCCAGAGCGGCGAAGGGCATGGGTGGAATGGCGATTCGAGCCCTTGTCGCGGGCATCCCGAACGTCGGAAAATCCTCCCTCATCAACCGCCTCGTCGGCAGCGGCAAGGCGAAGGTGGAGGATCGCCCGGGCGTAACGCGCGAAAACCGTTGGATTACTCTCGCGGACGGTACCGAACTCATGGACACCCCCGGTATCCTCTGGCCGAAGCTCGATGCGGAAAGCGGCCCGAAGCTCGCCTTCACCGGCGCGATAACCGACCGCATAACCGATACCGAAGGCCTTGCCGCGCAGCTGCTTGAGTTCGTGCGCGACATCTATCCGGATTTCATCGGTGCGCGCTACGGAGTGGAAGCCGCCGCCGGCTTCGAAATGCTCGAAGCGGTCGGCCGCCGCCGCGGCTGTATGGTCAAGGGCGGGGAGATAGACACGCTCCGCGCGTCCGAGCTCGTGCTCGACGATTTCAGGGGCGGAAAGCTCGGCAGGATCACCCTCGACCTGCCGGACGGGGAACGGACGATTGCAGATGAAGGATAATTCTTCGCTTTTCGAATACGATTCCGCGATCCGCGCCGAAGCGGGCGTCGAGCTGCTCTGCGGCGTCGACGAAGCGGGAAGAGGCCCCCTCGCGGGTCCGGTCTGCGCCGCCGCGGTCATTCTGCCCGAAGGAGTCCGCATACCGGGCGTAAACGACTCCAAAAAGATATCAGAGCCGAAGCGCGAGGAGCTGTTCGGCGTTATAACCGAAACCGCGCTCGCGTGGGCGGTCGCGTTTTCGGACGAGAAAGAGATAGACGAGATTAACATACTCAACGCCGCGATGCTGGCGATGAAACGCGCGGTTGAAGCCCTCGCCGAAAAGCCGCAGCTCGCGCTTATCGACGGCAACCGCGTTCCGAAGCTTTCGGTACCGGCGCGTTTCGTGATAAAGGGCGACGCGACCAGCGCGTCGATCGCCGCGGCGTCGATACTCGCGAAGGTCAGCCGTGACCGGCTGATGTACGAATACGACGCGAGGTTCCCCGAATACGGCTTCGCGCAGCACAAGGGCTACGGCACGAAGCAGCATTACGACGCGATAGACCGCTTCGGAGTGCTGGAAATACACAGAAAAACCTTTTTGAAGGGCAGGGCGTGACACATGTACACCCGAGCCGCGTCGAACGGTAAATGGGGCGAAATATACGCGGCGCGTATGCTTCGCGAAAAGGGCGGTTACGAGTTGATCGCCTGCGATTACCGCGTCCGCGGAGGCGAGATAGACCTCATCGCGATACACAAGGAGCTGCTTGTTTGCGCCGAGGTGAAGGCCCGCGGTAAAAACGCGATAGGCGAGCCGCGCGAATGGGTGACTGAGTCGAAACGCCGCAAGCTCATCACCGCCGCGAAGCTCTTTCTGGCGCGGGACGGCCGACGCCTTCAGCCGCGCTTCGACGTAATAGAGGTGTGGCTGGACGACTCGTCGCTCCCGCCGAAACTATTGAAAATCAACCACATCGAAAACGCGTTCAGCTGCGAGGACGAAATATTCTGATTACAGCGGCGCGTTACGCTTTTTAATGTACCTACGGAGGTAAAATATGAGATACCGCAGCACCAGAAACGAAAGCGAATACGTCTCCTCCGCGAGAGCGATCGTCAACGGCATCGCTCCCGACGGCGGACTTTACATACCCGAGAGCATCCCGCGTCTGACCGGCGAAGACGTCGCCGCGATAATGGAATGCGATTACGGGAAGACCGCGCTGACGGTGCTGAAAAAGTACCTCACGGACTTCACCGAAGCAGAGCTTGCGGAAATGGTGAACGCCGCCTACGCCTCCTTCGATACGCCGGACGTCGTTCCGCTCACGAAGCTTTCCGGCGCGGACTACGCGCTCGAGCTCTGGCACGGGCCGACCTCCGCATTCAAGGACGTCGCGCTGCAGATCCTGCCGTACTTCATCACCGCCGCCGCGAAAAAGACGGGGCTCGACAAGACCGTGCACATCCTCGTTGCGACTTCCGGCGACACCGGCAAGGCGGCTCTGGAGGGCTTCAGCGGCGTCGAGGGCACGAAGATAACCGTCTTCTATCCCGCCGACGGCGTCAGCGATATGCAGAAGCTTCAGATGACGACGCAGGAGGGCGAAAACGTCCGCGTCAGCGGCATCGCCGGCAACTTCGACGACGCTCAGACCGGAGTCAAGCGCATCTTCGCGGATCCGGCTATCGCGGAAAAACTCGCCGCGCGCGGCGAAGTCCTTTCCAGCGCGAACTCGATAAACTGGGGACGCCTCGTGCCGCAGATAGTCTACTACGTCCACGCGTGGGCGCAGCTGAAAAAGCAGGGCGCCGCGCTTGACGGCGGCTTCAACGTCGTCGTGCCGACCGGCAACTTCGGCAACATCCTCGCCGCATACTACGCGAAGATGATGGGCGCGCCGATAAACAAACTCGTCTGCGCCTCCAACAGAAACCGCGTGCTGACCGACTTCTTCGCCACCGGCGAATACGATAAGAACCGCGAGTTCTACACCACCGAATCGCCGTCGATGGATATACTCATCTCATCGAACCTCGAGCGCTTGCTCAGCTATCTGGCCGACGGCTCCGCGGAAGCGGTACGCGGCTTTATGAAATCTCTTGCCGAAACCGGAAGCTACGGCGTTACGGACGAGATGGAACGACGCGCGGCGGAACTCTTCTTTGCCTCCTGCGCGAATGACTCCGAGACGTCCGCGGCGATCGGAAAGACCTTCGCGGAAACCGGCTATCTGCCCGATACCCACACTGCCGTCGGCATAAAGGTCTGCGGCGACTACCGCGCCGCGACGGGCGACGAACGCCCCTGCGTCATCGCCTCTACCGCCTCGCCGTATAAGTTCCCCGCCGCCGTGCTCGGCGCGATAGGGGAGAGCGCAGAAGGCGCGCCATTCGAGCTGATCGAGCGCCTCGAGGCGAAGACCGGCGTTCCCGCGCCCGCCCGCATTTCCGCGCTGAAGGGTAAGGCGGTGCGCTTTTCCGGTGTCTGCCGCCCCGGGGATATGGCGGCGGTCGTGCTTGAGCAGAGGTGAACGGATGGCGGTATACACCATTGCCGATTTGCACCTTTCATTCGGCACCGACAAGCCGATGAACGTCTTCAACGGCTGGCAGAACTACGAGGAGCGCCTGAAGTCGAACTGGCTCGAGACCGTCGGACCGGACGATACCGTAGTGCTCGCGGGCGACTTTTCCTGGGGAATGGATCTGCCGCAGACGCTGCCCGACTTCCGCTTTATCGATGAACTTCCGGGCGAAAAGCTGCTCGTCAAGGGCAACCACGACTACTGGTGGACGACGGTCAAAAAGATGACCGAATTCCTCGATGAAAACGGCCTGACAACGATAAAGTTCCTGCATAACAACTCTTACGTTCGAGCCGGCGTCAGCCTGTGCGGCACGCGCGGTTGGCTTTATAATCAGCCGACGGAGCTTGATAAGAAAGTCTTCAACCGCGAGTTGATGCGGCTCGAAGCTTCGCTCGTTTCCGCGGAAGATGGAATGGAACGCGTCGCGTTCCTGCACTATCCGCCGGTCTTTTCAGGTACCGCGTGCGTCGAGGTCGCAGACCTGCTTGCGAAATACGGCGTGCGCCGCTGTTACTTCGGGCACATCCACGTTCGCGACAGCGAGTTCCGCGACGGATTCTCTTACGGTGGCGTGGAATACAAGCTCGTTTCGAGTATCTGCGCGGACTTTCGTCCGGTCAAGGTGGCGGAATAAATAAAAACGGCAAAAAAACGATTGACAAACACCCGCGTCTACTATATAATGTATATTTGATAGTCTGTTATCAAGTGATACTGTCAAAAACCGCGCCCGACGGATTGCCGTCCGAGCGCGTAAAACCGAATTATTCGGAGGGGAAGTCAAATGAGACAAAAAGCAAAGCCCGTCTTCTTTATCGTGCTTGCGGCTATCCTGTTTCTGACTTACGTAGCCTTTTTCGGCTTGTACAGATACTACGGTGATATGTCGTCCGGCATTTCCGGAGCGGGCAAGATCAGGTGGGGAATAGACATCCGCGGCGGCGTGGACGCCACCTTCCAGCCTGACACGACAGAAGAAGTTACGGACGAAAACATCGACGGTGCGATTACCATATTGCAGCAGCGTCTTGACGACAAGGGCATCTCCGACAGCGAAGTCATCGGGGACTATTCCGCCGACCGCATCATCGTCCGTTTCCCGTGGAAGGCCGACGAATCCAACTTTGATCCGGAGACCGCCATCAAGGAAATAGGCGAGACCGCGCTGCTCAGTTTCAAGGATCCCAGCGGCGAGACCGTTCTGACCGGAGCGGACGTCAACCAGGCGACTGCGGGTTACGACCAGCAGAACGCCCAGTACATAGTCTCCCTCGATCTTAACAGCGAGGGTTCGACGAAGTTCGCGACCGCGACGAGCGCCAACGTCGGCAAACAGATCAGCATTTATCTCGACGACGAGCTGATTTCCTCGCCCGTCGTCAACGAGGCGATAACCAACGGCAGAGCGTCCATCAGCGGCAGCTTCAAGGAGTATTCCGAGGTCAAGGCGCTGGCGGACAAGATCAACGCCGGTTCGCTGCCCTTCTCGATGAAGGTCGAGACCTACTCCACCATCAGCCCGACGCTCGGCGAAGACGCGCTTGACGTTATGCTTCTCTCGGCCGCCATCGCGCTCGGACTTATCGCGCTCTTTATGCTCTGGAGATACAAGGTGCCCGGACTCGTCGCGATCATTTCGATTGTAGGTCAGGTCTCCTGCACCATCCTCGCGATCAACGGATTCATCTTCGTGCTTCCGGTGTTTGCGGCTCAGACTCTTACCTTGCCCGGTCTTGCCGGTATCATCCTCGCCGTCGGTATGGGCGTTGACGCCAACGTCATCACCGCCGAGAGGATAAAGGAAGAGGTTATCGCCGGCAGGACCATCGACGGCGCCATCGAAGCCGGCTACAAGAAGGCGTGGAGCTCCATTCTGGACGGCAACGTAACGACGTTCATCGTCGCGTTCATCCTTTACATAATGGGCAGCGGCACGATCAAGTCCTTCGGTTTCACCCTCGGAGTCGGCGTTCTGCTGAACTTCGTGATGGGCGTTTTCGCTTCCAGGCAGATGCTGAGAGGCATTTCCAAGTTCAAGGTCTTCCGCAAGGTGACCCTTTACGGAGGTGCGAAAAATGCGTAAGAGATATTATGATTTCTGCAAAAACAGCAAGTGGTTCGTGCTTTGTATAGCTGTTGTTTACGTTGCGACTATTGCGATGGCGTTCATCAGCGGCATCGGAGTTGACATCAAGTTTACCGGCGGCGCGCTGCTGAAATACAGTTACACCGGCGGCACCGTGGATCTCAAGAACATCGAGAGCATTGCGGAAAGCACGCTCGGCAGAGACGTTACCGTTCAGGAAAACACCGATTCCTCCGGCAACAAAATGATAACCATCAGCGTTGCCAACAGAGCCGGCACGCAGGTCAAAGACGAACCCGCGGCCGCGGGCGAAGAAGACGCTGCCGCGAGCAGCGAGGAAACCCCCATCGCCGATGCTCCGGTCGTCGGCGATACCAACGCCGGAGAAAAGGTTGAGAATCACGAACTCGACGCCGCCGAAGGTGAAGTCACCACCACCGGCGCCGAAGACGGCGAGGTTACGACCACCGGTGCAGAAGACGGCGAAGTTACCACGACCGGCGCCGAAGACGGTGAAACCGCCGAAGCCGCCGAAGCCGCCGCTTCGGCCAAGTCCGAGGCGGACGTCTACGCCGTCAACGTCGAAGAAGAAGCCGCGCTGAAAGAAGCCATCCAGAAGGCGTACCCCGACGTCACCTTCACCAACGCGGGCTCCAACAGCGTCTCCGCTTCGATGGGTAAAGAAACCCTCATTAAGAGCCTCATCGCGGTACTCATCGCCGTCGGTCTGATGCTCATTTACATAGCGATCCGCTTCCGCAAGATAGGCGGCTGGAGAGCGGGTTTCTGCTCGATCGTTTCGCTGCTTGTTTCCCTCTCCTTCGTGTTCGCGACCTTCGTGATTATGGGCAGCTCCCTGAGCGAGAATTTCATCGCCGTCATGCTGACCATCCTCGGCTACGCGATCAACAACACGATAATCATCTATGACCGCGTCCGCGAGAACAAGGCGAAGCTCGGCCGCGGCAGAGTGGACTACGTCAAGCTGGTCAACGACAGTATGAACGAAACGCTGACGAGAACGATCAACACGACTATAACGACCTCCATCGCCATCGGCACGGTCGCCGTAATGTCAATCGTGTTCAACATCGAATCCATCATCAGCTTCGCGTTCCCGATGCTTGTCGGCATCATCGCCGGCACGCTTTCCACGCTGTTCATTTCCGGACCGCTGTGGGTAAAGCTCCAGAAATAATAACGCTCAGACGGCTGGCTTCGGTCAGCCGTCTGCATATAATCAAGATGACGGAGGAACCTGAATGAAAGGTATGAAATGCCCCTTCTGCGCCTATGAGGAAAGTAAGGTCATAGATTCCCGTCCCACCGATGACAACGAGCGTATCCGCCGCCGCAGGGAGTGCCTGAAATGCGGCGAACGCTTCACGACTTACGAGGCGATCGAGCGCATACCGCTGATCGTCATCAAAAAGGACGGTTCGCGCGAACCGTTCAGCGCGGAGAAGCTGCTGCGGCAGATGCTCATCGCGTGCGGAAAGCGCGCCGTGCCGACCGAACGCATCGAGCGCGCCGTGTTCGATATCGAGGCGTCGCTGCAGAATTCGCTGCTGCGCGAGGTGGAGTCCTCACGCATCGGCGAGCTTGCGTTGGAAAAGCTGCGTGATATAGACGAGGTAGCGTACGTGCGATTCGCTTCGGTCTATAAGGAGTTCCGCGACGTGGAAAGCTTTATGGCGGAGCTTCAGCAGCTCAAACGCGAACAGGAATAATATTTCACAAGCGAAACGGAGCAGGGAAACCTGCTCCGTTAAACTTTTTCTACAACGTAATGTCCGTGAGTAAAAGCCGGTTCTTTTTACCGTAAGCCGTTTCGGGATGGATAGTTACGGAGAAACCGTATAGACGCGCACTTGCGGGGATACGTATGCCGCCTCCGGCACGGAGCCTTGTCTTACCAGCCGGCGGGAGCGGTTTTGTTCTGTGAAAAAAACAAATTATTTCACGTTGACAACCGGGTGGCAGCATAATAAAATAATCGTATGAAAGCAACGTTTGCGGCGAATGCAGACGGACGCGGGTTATTATGATGAAGGGGGCGCCGGTTATGGCAGGATCCGAAAGAAAATATACGCTTTCCGACGTTGCGCTGCTGACGAATATTTCGACGCGCACGCTGCGCAAGCTGACGAACGCCGGCGTCATAAAAGGGAAAGTCGTTAAAGGGAAAAGGGAGTTCGATTTCAAAGAGCTTGCGGAAACGCTCAATCACCCCGACGTCGTATCCGTCGCCCGAAAGAGGCAGAGGGCGGCTGTTACCGACGGGTTCATAGAATCCGATTCGCCGTTCGCGATGCAGCTCGTCAGCTTTTATCTGCCTACATATGACGAGCTTTTGCTTCATGAAATGATAGACGCCGCGCTTGACTGTAACGAACGCTATTCCGTGCGGGTGTGTTTCTTTTTCAAAAACGGCGGTCTGCGCGTGGAATGCTTCGGCGGGATAGAAGACGTGAAAAAAGTTGTTAATGAATTCGCGCAGAAGCCGGAGCTTCAGGACGTATTCAGATCAATGCGTGCAAGAGCGCGTGAAAAGTCTTCGGCGAAATGACGTCTTACTCATTGCTGGCGCGGGAGCGAGCCGCGGTCAACCGCCGGTAACGGCGATAATAAACAAAAAGTGTGCAGTCGAAAACGAACACGGTTTTTCGCTTTCTGCTGCACACTTGTTTTTTCGCGGTTATTATTATTCTCCGATCAGATCGTCCATCGAATACATGCCGTTTTCCTTCGCGGAGATGAACTGCGCGGCCTTGACCGCGCCGACGGCGAAGATGTCGCGCGAAAGCGCCGTATGCTTCAGCGTGACGACCTCGTCCTTGCCGGCGAATATGACTTCGTGGTCGCCGACTATCGTGCCTCCGCGCACGGAGGATATGCCTATCTCTTTCTTGTCGCGCTTCTGCCTGCGGGAGTGGCGGTCGTAGACGTAGACGGGCTCTTCGGGCAGCGCGCCGGAGATCGCGTCCGCGAGCATTATCGCGGTGCCGCTGGGCGCGTCGAGCTTGCGGTTGTGGTGCATCTCGACTATCTCGATATCAAAGGAATCGTAGAGTATCGACGCCGCTTTCTTCGCAAGACCGGCGAGCAGGTTGACGCCGAAGGACATATTGTATGAAAAGAATACCGGCACCTGCGCGGAAGCCTTACGCATATATTCGATCTGCTCGTCCGAAATGCCCGTCGTCGCGATGACCGCGGGCGTTTTCGTTTTCACGGCGTAGTCGATTATGCCCTTCAGCAGGGAGGGGTGGGAGAAGTCGATAACACAGTCGAACTTGCCAGTGACCTCCGAAATATCGGAGCAGACGGGGAAACCGAGCTCGGCAGCGACCTTGTCGACGCCGGCTGCGGGTTCGTGTCCGTATTCGCGGGCGACGGCGGCGACCGCCCTGCCCATGGCGCCTGCGGCGCCGCAAATCAGAATCTTCATCTTAAACTTCCTTTTCGGTTTGCCGTCAGACGATAAGCGCCTCCGGCATAGCGCTCGCGAGTTCGCTGTGCAGGCGCTCCTCGTTTTTGCCGGAGATCTTCGTCAGCGGCATGCGGAGCGAGCCGTCGCACCAGCCGAGCAGCTTCATCGCTTCTTTGACGGGGATGGGGTTGACGTCGCAGAAGAGCGCTTCGATAAGCGGGTGGAACTTCAGCTGCAGCGCGAGGGATTCCTTCAGCTTGCCGTCAAACCAGTATTGGCATATATCGTGCGTTTCACGCGGCAGGCAGTTGGCGAGGACGGAAATTACGCCTATGCCGCCGAGCGAGAGGATCGGCACAATCTGGTCGTCGTTGCCGGAATAGATCTGCAGGTCGTCGCCGCAGAGGTAAGCGGTGCGCATTATTTGCGAAATATTGCCGGAAGCTTCTTTTATCGCGACGATGTTCGGGTGTTTCGCGAGCTCCGCGCAGGTCTCGGGCAGGATGTTGACTCCGGTACGGGAGGGGACGTTGTAGAGTATCATCGGGATATTCACTCTGTCCGCGACGCACTCGAAGTGCTTGACGAGTCCGGCCTGCGAGCATTTGTTGTAGTAAGGCGTGACGGCGAGCAGCGCGTCCGCTCCGGCTTCCGCGGCGTAGCGCGAAAGGTCGAGGAAATACGCCGTGTCGTTGCTTCCGGTTCCGGCGATGACGGGTATTCTGCCGGCGACGGTCTTCACCGCGAAGCTGATGGCGTTGCGGTGTTCGGCGTCAGTAAGCGTCGAGGATTCGCCGGTAGTGCCGCAGATGATGACTGCGTCGGTGCCGTTCTCAATCTGGTAATTCAGTATTCTTTCGAGCGCGGGGTAGTCAATGGCGCCTCCGTCGATGAACGGGGTAATAATGGCTACGCCGGAGCCCTTAAAAACGATCTTCTTCATATCTGTTCTGCCTTTCGTAAAAATTGCAGTATCAGTCGATGTAGCCCTCGGCGCAGAGCAGCTCGGCCATCAGCACGGCTCCGCCCGCGGCGCCTCTCAGTGTGTTGTGGGAGAGGGAAACGAACTTCATGTCGAAAAGATTATCCTCGCGGAGACGTCCCACGGTTATGCCCATGCCGCCGTAGATGTCGCGGTCGAGCGCGGTCTGCGGGCGGTTGTCTTCTTCGAAATAGGTGATGAACTGCTCGGGAGCTGAGGGGAGCTTCAGCTCCTGCGGACGTCCCTTGAAGTTCTTCCATATCTCCTTGACCTCGTCGAAGGACGGAGGATTCTCAAACGAAGCGAAGACCGCCGCGAGGTGTCCGTCTGAAACGGGCACGCGCACGCACTGCGCGGTGATGACGGGGGAGGAGGCGAGCTTTATCTCGCCGCCGTCGATGTTGCCCCAGATCTTCAGCGGCTCGACTTCGCTTTTTTCCTCTTCGCCGCCGATATATGGGATCACGTTGTCAGCGATCTCGGGGAAGGTGGCGAACGTCTTGCCCGCGCCGCTTATCGCCTGATATGTGCAGACGGCGATGGATTTCAGCCCGAACCTGCGCAGCGGTGACAGCGCCGGAACGTAGCCCTGGATAGAGCAGTTCGGCTTGACGGCGACGAAGCCGCGCTTCGTGCCGAGCCGCGCGCGCTGGACGGGTATTATCTCCGCGTGCTGCGGGTTGATCTCCGGGATGAGCATGGGAACGTCGGGCGTCAGGCGGTGCGCCGAGTTGTTGGAAACGACGGGGCATTCGCGCATGGCGTATTTGTTCTCGAGCTCGCGTATCTCCGCCTTCGGCATATCGACCGCGCAGAAAACGAAGTCGACCGACGTGGCTATTTTGTCTATATCCTGCTCCGCGTCGAGCACGACCATATCCTTTACGCTTTCCGGCATTGCGGAGGCAAGCTTCCAGCGCCCTTCCATCAGTTCGCCGTAGGGCTTTCCCGCGGAGCGGGAGCTGGCGGCGAGCAGCGCGATATCGAAATTCGGGTGCTTGTCGAGCAAGGTGATGAAACGCTGACCGACCATACCGGTCGCGCCGATTATTCCGACTTTGTAATTTTTCATGTGTATCAGGTCCTTTCGCGGCCGGCGTTCTGCGCTGTTACATAGTATGCCGCTTGCGCAAAAACTACCACACCTATCATAGTAGTATACCATAATATAAGAAAATGGCAATAGCAAAATGAAAAATTTTACGCTTTTATCCGCAAAATTATTCGCTGCGGCGTACCTGTATAAAAATATAAGAATCCACTTGAAAAGCCGCCGCTGATTTGATATAATAATAATTCGTGAATACCGCTTTGCCGCGTTTGCGGAGAAAGGTGATAATATGAAAAAGCTCATCAAAAACATAACTGCGATAACCCCATCCGGAGAGGTGCGCGGATGCGTCGGCGTCGACGGCAAGATCATCGACTATATCGGCGCGGCTGAGCCTGCCGGGTACGACGAGATAATAGACGGCAGAAACGCGATAGCGGTTCCAGGCTTCGTGAATGCTCACGCGCATCTGCCGATGGTGCTTTTCCGCGGATACGCGGAGGATATGGCGCTCCAGCCGTGGCTTTTTGAGAAGATATTTCCCGCGGAGGACAAGCTGACTCCCGAGCTCGTGAAATGGGCGTCCCGCGTTGCGATCGCGGAGATGCTTGCGGGCGGAACCACGTCCTTCTCCGATATGTACTATTTCTGCGACGAGATCATTTCCGCCGCCCTCGACACCGGCATCAAGGCGAATATCTCACGCGGCGTTTCCGCCTTCGCCGAGACGGACGCGTCGAAGCTCGTTTCTTTCCGCGAGACGGAGGAGCTTTTCGACAAGTTCGACGGCGCGGGTGAAGGCAGGATAAAAATCGACGCCTGCCTGCACAGCGAATACACCAACAACGAAGCGATTTGCCGCGCTATGGCGGATTACGCGCTTGAAAAGAGCGCGGTGCTTCACGTCCACGTTTCCGAGACCGAAACCGAGCACCGTGAGTGTATCGAGCGCCACGGTCTAACGCCGACGGCGTTCCTCGAGAAGTGCGGATGCTTCAGGTCGCCGGTTCTCGCGGCGCACTGCGTCTGGGTGACGGACGGGGATATCGCGATCATGGCGGCGAACGGCGCATCCGCCGCGCATAATCCCTCCAGCAACCTGAAGCTCGGCAGCGGCGTCGCCCGCGTTACCGATATGCTCGCCGCCGGAGTAAACGTCTGCCTCGGAACGGACGGCTGTTCTTCAAATAATAACACCGATATGTTCACCGAGCTCCATCTCGCGTCGCTGTGCGCCAAGGGCTTCCGCCGCGATCCGCAGGCGCTGCCGGCCTCGCAGGCGTTCGCGCTCGCGAACGCTGCCGGCGCGAAGGCGCAGGGCAGGGCGGATACCGGCGTCCTCGAGGTCGGCAAGCGCGCCGATATCGCGCTCGTCGGAACGGACGCGCCGCATATGCATCCGACCTATAACGCCACCGTCGCAATCGTTCAGTCCGCCCGCGCGGCCGACGTCGCGCTGACGATGGTGGACGGCGAGGTGCTTTACAAAGATGGCGAGTTCAAGACTCTCGACGTCGAGGAGGCGATCTTCGAAATGGAGAAGCTCGTCGATAAAACTTACAGATAGAAGGAAACGATAATGACCGAGGAAGCGAAAAGACTTGTCAAGGACAGATATGAGTTTCGGGATCTCGTCGACATAATGGCGCTGCTGCGCAGTGAAAACGGCTGCCCGTGGGATCGCGCACAGACTCACGAGAGCATTCGCAAGAACTTCATCGAAGAGACCTACGAGGCGTGCGAGGCGATCGATAATCACGATACCGCCAATCTCCGCGAGGAGCTCGGTGACGTGCTGCTCCAGGTGCTTTTCCACGCGCAGATGGAGCGCGAGGCCGGCCGCTTCGATATAAACGACGTCATCACCGAGGTCTGCGAAAAGCTCGTCGTCCGCCATCCGCATATTTTCGGCGACGTTTCCGCGGACACTCCCGAAAAAGTGCTTGAAAACTGGGAGGACATCAAGATCCGCACGAAGGGCCAGACGGACGGAAAAAAGCGTCTTGAGGACGTGCCGAAGTCTCTTCCGGCGCTGATGCGTTCCTACAAGGTGGTCAAGCGCGCGGAAAAGGCGGGAACGGATCTCGGGACTCCCGAGGAGCTCAGCGCCGAAACGTCTGCGCTTTTGGACGGGTTTTTGAAGGCGGAACAGGCCGAAAAAGAGCGAATTATGGGCAAAATGCTGATAAATATTGTTATTTTGGCAAAAAAATTTGAAATTGAGCCCGAAGAAACCTTGACAAAAGCCATAAATTGGTATATCATATCTTACAAGGGAACCGGAGAATAATATCCGGACAAGCCCTTGAATATGGTCAACGAACCGCAGAAGCGGTTAATTTTGAAGGAGGAAATAAACCATGACCAAGACCGAACTCATCGCAATCATTGCCAAGGAAGCCGACCTGCCGAAGGCTAAGGCCGAGAAAGCCCTCGCCGCCACTCTCGACGGCATCAAGAAGGCCCTCAAGAAGGGTGACAAAGTCCAGTTTGTCGGATTCGGCACTTTCGAAGTCAGGAAGCGCCCCGCCAGAAAGGGCAGAAATCCCCAGAGCGGCAAAGAGATCACCATCAAGGCCTCCAAGGTCCCCGCTTTCAAGGCCGGCAAAGCCCTGAAGGACGCTGTCAAATAATTAGTGATTCTTAATGAAAATGACCGGGGCGTACGCTCCGGTCATTTTTCACACGGAGGCAGTATGAGGGTAGATAAGTTTTTGAAAGTCAGCCGCATCATCAAGCGCCGCACGGTCGCCAACACCGCCTGCGACGGCGGCAGAGTCAGTATAAACGGCAAAAGCGTAAAGCCGTCCCACGAGGTCAACGTCGGGGACGTGATAGAGGTCTCCTTCGGCACCGGCAAGGTGAAGGCGGAGATACTTTCCGTCGCTCCGACCGCCGCGAAGGCGGACGCGCCGTCGATGTATCGTATAATCGAAGAATGATGCGAAAAACAGAATAAGGAGCCGCCGCCGTTCATAGTATGGGACGGCGGATTTTTTCGCCCATAATCATCGGAGGAGTGGGAGCGAATGGCGGAAAACACAGCGGACAGACGGCACGATGTTTCTGTCGTCGGCAGAAAAAAGGTGACGCTGACGGGAGTCGAGGACGTGGTGAGCTACGACGACGGCCGGATAGCGCTTAAAACTTCGCTCGGAGGGCTCGTTATAGCGGGCAGTGGTCTCAAGCTCGGCAGACTCGACACTTCGGGCGGCGGCGCCGAGATAGAGGGGACAGTAAGAGCGCTCGAATATACCGACGGCGTCGGCGAAAAGGGCTTTTTCAGAAAGATTTTCCGCTGATGCGTTTTTTTGACGATACCGGCGCAGTGCTGCTCAATATGCTGAGGATTGCCGCGTTCGGAGCTGCGGCCGAGCTTGCGCTCGAGATGATCAACGGCTGGATCTCCGCTGTCAGACCGAATAAAAAGGCGCTCTTCGCCGCCGACCTCGCCTGGAGCGTCTGCGTCGCCTTGAGCTTTTTTATGCTGCTTCTCGCTTACGCGGACGGAAGTCTGCGTCTGCTTTGGTTTGCATGCGCCGCGGCCGGATTCTTTACGTTCAGACGTCTGTCGGGGAGGTGCGCGAGACGGGTTTTTGCCGTCTGCTTTCGCTTCGCGGCGAGAGCGTGCGGCTTCGTTCGTTCGCGTATCATCGCACCGTGCTTATACATCTCGAAAAAAACCGCAATTTTTTTCTCAAAACCCTTGATATTTTTTGCGCGTTGTATTAAAATGACAACGAATAGTATAAAATCCGGGAGAATTGAACGTAGGATTGTCAGGAGAAAGCGCAGATGGCTTCGAGAAAGAAAAAAAGCGCAAAAGGCAAGGGGACGCTGCTCAGAATAGCGGTGGTTCTTTTCCTGTGCTTTGTCTGCTACACGATAGTCAAGCTGCAGATCGGCATCTCGCAGATGCGTTCGCGCCTCGCTGACATCGAAAAGGAAAACGCCGCGATTGAGATGGAGATTGAGGAAAAGAAGATAACGCTTCAGGAAGGCGCGACGAAGGAGAACGTGGAGCGCATAGCGCGCGAGACTCTCAATTACGTTTATCCGGACGAGATCATCTACACGGATCTGCCGTGATGCCGCAGGAGGGCGCAGCAACTATATGCCAATAAGCGTTGGTGACATTTATGAGGGTACAGTGACCGGAATAACCAATTTCGGCGCTTTCGTCGCACTGCCGGAAGGCAAATCCGGTATGGTCCACATTTCCGAGGTGGCTAACGTTTACGTCAAGGACATAAACGAATTTGTCAAGGACAAGCAGACCGTAAGAGTGAAGGTTGTTGCGATAGACGAAAAGGGCAAGATCAGCCTTTCCATGAAGCAGGCTGCGGAGTCCGCTCCGGAGCAGCCGAAGCGCCGCGAGGAGAAACCCGCGCCGGTGCGCGAGCCTCTGAAAAATCCTCCCGTCTTCGGGGACGGCTGGACGCCCGAGATCACCGACAACGCCGATTTCGAAGGAATGATGGCGAAGTTCAAGAAACAAAGCGAGGAGAAGATGAGCGACTTCAAGCGCAGCAGAGACGTCAAGCACGGGAGTTACTCGAGAAGAAGATAATATGCTTATAAAAAACGCAAAGATTTTTATGCCCGACGGCGACGTTATGGAGAACGCCTGGCTTTCCACCCGCGAGGGAAAGATCCGCGAGATAGGAAAGATGACCGAGGCGCTTACTCACTTTGACGGTGAGGTCTATGACGCTGCCGGCGGTTTTTTACTGCCCGGATTCATAGATCCGCACACCCACCTCGGTATGTGGGAGGATTCCCTCGGATTTGAGGGCGCGGACGGGAACGAGGAGACCGATCCGGCCACGCCGCAGCTCCGTGCTATCGACGGAGTCAACCCCATGGACAGGTGCTTTTCCGAAGCGCTCGACTACGGCGTTACGACCGTCGTGACCGGCATGGGCAGCGCGAATCCCGTGGGAGGACAGATGCTCGTGATGAAGACCTTCGGCAGCTGCGTCGACGATATGGTCATCAGGAATCCGATCGCGATCAAATTCGCGCTGGGAGAAAACCCGAAGACCGTCTACAACGGTCAGAAGCAGGCTCCGATGACGCGTATGGCGACCGCTTCGATAATCAGAGAAACGCTTTTTAAGGCGAAGAAGTATATGGAAAAGCAGCGGAAGGCTGCGCTCGACGACGACGAGGACGAGCCGGACTTCGATATGAAGTGTGAGGCGCTTATCCCGCTTCTGAAGGGCGAGATCGCGGCGCATTTCCACGCTCACCGGGCCGACGACATCTTCACCGCGATACGCATAGCCGACGAGTTCGGGCTGAACCTCAAGATAGTCCACGGCACGGACGCCGCGTGCATAGCGAAGCGCCTTGCCGAACGCGGTATCGACGTTTTTGTCGGGCCGATAATAAGCGACCGCTGCAAGCCGGAGCTCAGCTCGAAGTCGGATTCCACCGCCGCCGAGCTTTCCGCCGCCGGAGTCAGAGTTTCGATAACGACCGACCACAACGTCGTGCCGATCCAGCACCTGCTGACGTCCGCGCAGATAGCGATGCGCGCCGGTCTTTCCAAGCGCGACGCGTTCCGCGCCGTCACCGTCAATCCCGCGAAGGCGCTGGGGCTCGAATCACGCGTCGGCAAGCTTGCCGTAGGGCTTGACGCGGATATGTCGGTCTTTGCCGAAGACCCGTTTGAGACCGTCGCCGCTAAGCCCGTGATGGTATGCGTCGACGGCAGACGCGTCAGATAATCTTTATTCGGAAGTGAAAACAAATGGCTGAAATACTCGAAGCCGCAATGGTAATTCTGTTCGGCGTATCGTGGCCGACGTCTATAATCAAATCCTACCGCGCCCGTACGGCGAAGGGGAAAAGCCTCCTTTTCCTGTGCTTTATCTTCTTCGGCTACGTCTGCGGCATCGTTGCGAAGATCATCGCAGGCAACATCACCTACGTTTTCGCGTTCTACGTGCTGAATCTGCTCATGGTCGGAGCGGATATAGCGCTCTACTTCCGCAACAGAAAGCTCGACCGCGCGAAAAACGATCCGGAGGCGGCTTGACAGGCCCCGGAGCTTACACAAAATTGTAACAAAAAAGTTACAAATCGGAAACGGTTTGTAACTTTTATTGTTATTATTCACAATAAATTCGGGAAAATCAAGTTGTTATCTTGTGCACATTGCCGAAAAAGTATCAAAAGTATTGCAAAAAAGTTACAAACGGGTATAATATTATTGTACGAAACCCGTTTGCGGGAAACGGCGGTTCGCCGCCGGGAAACAAAGGTGGAATAATCGTGCCCGATAACAACAACGCAAATAATAATAAACGTGTCCGCACCGCCAGGTATTCGCCTGCGCACGCCTCTGGGAGAAAGACCTCGACCGGTATCGTCGCGTTCGGCAAGAATCTGAAGCGCGGATTCAAGAGACTTTTCAGGAAGACCGGCCGCGGTCTCGGATCGCTCTTTGCCGCCTGCGGCAGGGGATTCAAAAAGACCGGCGCCTGGTTCAGGCTCCATTTCGGCGACGATATCGGCGCCGTGAAGGCGTTTTGCGCGAGGATGAAAACCAAGGACACTAAGTTCAAAAACGAGGTTCGCGAGTTCTTCGCCGCGATCGGCAGGGACTTCAAAACCTTCTTCGGAATGTTCTCTAAGGAATCGCGCAAACGCACGGTCGCCGCTGCCAAAAGGAAGCTCACGGCGGTCGGGGAGCGCGTTTCCGAGCGCGGTTTCTTCGCGTGGGCGGCGAACAGCGTGAAGCTGCATTCGCGTTTCATAATAACCGTAGCGATGATATTCAGCATCGTTCTGTTCACGTCGATATACGCGGCGAACGCGTACGCGATGAACAGCGTTGCGGTCATAGTCAACGGTGAGAACATCGGCGCGGTCAGCAGCATAGATCAGTTCGACGAATCCGTCCGCATGGTCGAGGAGCGCGTCTCGCTCGGCACGAACGGCGAATACAAGCTCGGTCTGGACATCAAATACGAGTTCACGACCTCTTCTCCTTCGGACATATACACGACCTACGAAATGATAGATAAGATCCTGCGATTCTCCGGCACGAGCATAGTTGACGCCTACGGGCTTTACGTTGACGGCGAGCTGTGGGCGGTCTGCCGCGATAAGGAAACGGTCGATAACGTGATAGCCTCCGTGCTTGCGCCGTATCAGGCGAAGCAGACCGAGTCCGGCGCGACCGTCGCGTTTACTCAGGATATCGAGACCGTTTACGGGCTTTACCCGGCGGGACTGCTCTGCAGTGAAGAGGATCTGAAATCGATACTCGGCGACGTCGAAGGCTACAAGAGCTACCGCATACAGACGGGCGACACGCTCGAGAATATCGCGATGATGAACGACACCACCGTCGACGCGCTGAAGGAACTCAACCCCGACCTTCCCGAGGAGCTCGTCGTCGGCACGGATATCAACGTCGCGAAGAACGACGGCAAGCTTTCAGTCAAAACCGTCGTCCGCAGGACCTACCAGAAAACCATCAAATACAAGACCGTCAAGACCAGGACGAAGACCCTCGCCGCCGGCACGACCAAGGTCGAGCAGAAGGGCGAGAACGGACTGAAGGAGATCGTCTCCGACTTCGTTTATATCGACGGCGAACTGACCGAAGAAGTCATCGTTTCCGAGAAGACGATCAAGAAGGTCGTTGACGAAAAGATCCTCGTCGGCACCAAGTCGACCGGAGGCGGCGGCGGAGTATCCACCGGCAACTACATGCGCCCGGTATCCGGCGGCTACGTATCCAGCAAATACGGATACAGAGGCAGGGAGTTCCACACCGGCGTCGATATCGCCTGCCCGAAGGGCACTCCGATAATGGCGGCTGACGGCGGCACCGTCACGGTCGCCACCTACGGCAACAGCGGCTACGGATACCATATCATCATAAATCATGCTAACGGCGAACAGACGCTTTACGGTCACTGCAGCGCGCTCTACGTCCACGTCGGCGAGAAGGTCGACAAGGGCCAGGTCATCGCCGCGGTCGGCCAGACCGGACGCGCCTACGGCTACCACCTCCACTTCGAGGTCCGCCGCAACGGCAAGCACGTCTACCCCGGCATAGGATAATTCAGCATTATGAAACGGCTCCGCGTTTTGCGGAGCCGTTTTCGTATGTCTGTCATTCCGAGGGCGAAGCCCGAAGGATCCCCCGTATTTCGCAGCCGTGCGGGATCAGTCTTCCGGCCCGAGCTGGCCTTTCGCCCAGTGCTTGCGGCAGAGGCTGGTATAGCTCTCGTTGCCGCCGATGACGACCTGTTCGCCGGTCTTCGTGACCTTGCCGTTCAGCAGACGTGCGTTGCAGGTGGCTTTCCTGCCGCACCAGCATATCGTTTTTACCTCCTCGATGGAGTCCGCCCACGCGAGCAGCCATTGGCTGCCCTCGAAAAGGTTGCCCTTGAAGTCGGCGCGAAGTCCGTAAGCGACGACGGGGACGTTTTCCTCGTCCACGATGCGCACCAGCTCCTCGACCTGCGCCTTCGTCAGAAACTGCGCCTCGTCGACGATGACGGCGTCGTACTTTTTGACGTCCACGCCGCCGAGCTCCTCCATATATACGCAGTCCGCGCGCAGTCCGGAGCGCGAGACGACGACGTGTTCGCCGTCGCGGTCGTCCACGCGTGGCTTGACCATGAGCGCGTTCTGTCCGCGTTCGGCGTAGTTATACTGCACCATGATCGCGTTCGCGGTCTTGCTCGAGCCCATCGCTCCGTAGCGGAAATACAGCTTTGCCATAAAAGCGCCTCCGTTTCTTTGCATCATTATACCACACCGAAGCGGAAAAGGGAAGAGGATTTGCGTAATAAAAAAGGCGCCCGGTCGGGACGCCTTTTTGAGGGGCTTCTGTTAAAACAGCTCGGTTCTGCGGTTGATGCGGTTGAGCAGCACCATGAGCGCGATGCCGAGGATATAGCAGACGGCGGCTTCGCCGGCGCCGACGGTCAGCGCGTGGAGCCCGAGCACCGCGAACTTCGAGGTCGCGCCGAGGGCGGCGGTCACTCCGTAGCCGTAGTAGAGCACGAAGGGGATGATCAGCGCGTTGAAGACGACGGGCGGCAGCGGCACGAGCAGCTTCGCTCCGAGCGCGACGCGCTCGGTCTGCCCGACCTTGAAGGCGCGTCCGATGAAATAGCTCGCGATCGCGGCGAGCAGCGTCGCCAGCGAGCCGAAAACGACGTCGATCCACGTGCCGCCGAGTATGTTCGCGACGGCGCAGCCGATCGTCAGTCCGGGGATGGCGGCGGGCGTGAACGCGGGCAGCACGCAGAGCGCTTCGGAAAGGCGGAACTGGATGCCCGCGGACGAGATCTCCCACAGCACCATCGTCAGCGCGGCGTAAAGCGCGGCGGTCAGCGCCGCGGTCACAAGGTACCTTACACTTTTGTTTTTCATTTTTTTAACTCCGTAGTTTTGTTTTTTCGGCCTTGCGGCGTGGGTGAGGATGGTTCCGAACTCACCGAGGGCGATTATAACACAGGCGCGCGCGAATTGCAAGCGAAAGTTTCGCCGCCCGAAATACAAAAAATATCTCTTGACAAAGGCGGCGCGGTATGTTATCATTCATCTGTTGCGTTACGGAGAGATGTCCGAGCGGTTTAAGGAGCCGGTCTTGAAAACCGGTGACCCGAAAGGGCCGAGGGTTCGAATCCCTCTCTCTCCGCCAATTTCTCTCATAATGAAATTACATAGGCGTTTATCGTCACCATGGAGAAGTACCCAAGTGGTGAAGGGGCTCCCCTGCTAAGGGAGTAGGCTTGTAACAGGGCGCAAGGGTTCAAATCCCTTCTTCTCCGCCAGCATGGCACCCCGCGTCGCGGGGTGCTTTTGTTTTATCCTTTCCCGCGCCCCGCGCATATACTGCGAGGGGTGATAGTATGAAAAAACTCCGCAGTCCGTTCGCCTGCGCGGTAAGGCGCACGGCGGACTACCCGAACTACCCGGGCGGCGCGTACCACGGCGGGGAGGACTACGTTCCCGTCGACAAGGCGCCCGAATCGAACTGGGATATCTACGCCGTTTCCGGCGGCGAGGTATATATCGCGAAAAAGCAGAAGGGCGGCTACGCGGGCGGCTACGGCGCTTACGGCAACTATATCGTCTATATATGCGATAACGGCCTGTGGGTGCTCTGCGCCCACCTCGCGAAGCTCCCGTGTGTGAAGGCGGGGGAGCGTCTCGCCGCGGGCGAGCTGATCGGCGTCGCCGGCGCGACAGGGAACGTCACCGGCCGTCACCTGCATATCGAGGTCGCGGATATGCGCGGCGTCGAATGCGACCGCGCGGACTGGTACGCCGCCTTCGAGGCGCGCCGCGTCCGCCCGAGCGACTATATCGATTTCAACGACTACAGGGAAGAGGGCTTCTTCGTGAAAGTGTGGAAAAACGGCAGCACCGTCGAATACGTTTATCAGACGACGGCGGACTGCAAAGCGCGGCGCGGCCGTATCGGCTCGCTCGCGCCTTACGAAAGCTGCGAGTGCCGCGGGATCATCGACGGCGTCTACCTCGTCGTCTACCGCGTAAACGGCACGAACGCGCAGAAATGCGGCTTCGTCCGCTACTCCGGCGGCGTAAAGTAGGCGTTGACCTCGCGGCCAAAAGGTGGTATAATACCGGTATCACTTAAACGGAAAGGACGTTGTGACATGAGCATTCTGAAGTGGGTCATCAAGGACGCCGTCGAGGAGGGCGTTTCCTACGGCGCACGCAAGGCGCTGCAACCGAAGGTCGACGCCTATACCAACAAGGTCGCGCAGGAAGCCTTCGCCGAGGCGACGAAAAACGACGCCGCCGTTCAGGCCGCGCTCGAGGCGGCGAAGAATATGAAGATTTGCCCCTCCTGCGGGACCGGCTGTTCGCTTGAGATGAAGTTCTGCACCAACTGCGGCGCGAAGCTGCCGGAGCTCGCCGTCGGCGCGGGATTCTACTGCCCGAACTGCGGCAAACAGAACGGCGACGACGCGAAGTTCTGCGTCGGCTGCGGCAAGCCTCTCAACCACTGATACCGCGCTTTTTCCGCGAGCGCCGTCCTTCGGGGCGGCGCTCGTTTTTTTACATACGTCCGGCGGTATTGATTTTTCTTGTCCGATATGCTATAATACCTAATATTGTACACAAGATGCCGCCGGGGCAAATACGCGAAAACAATATGGGGGCTTCCGCTTAATGAGCCGTAAAATACGTAACTTTTACTACTATGACGAACGAAACGACGATTTCGCAAACAACGGAATAGAGACCAAACCGCTGCCCGCGGACTACGAATATCTGCCGAAGAGCCGTCTTTTCCGTTTTTTCAAGCCGCCGGTCTACTTTTTCGTGCGCGGGATCTGCGCGCTTTGTGAAAAGACGGGGATCGCGATGCGCGGAAAGAACCAAAAGGTGCTGAAGAACAGGGAAGACCGCTCTAAGGGATACTTCATCTACGGCAACCACACGTCGTCGTTTTCCGACGCCGTCACCGGCGCGGTGGCGACGTTTCCGCGGCAGTGCTACGTCGTCTGTAACCCCGACGCGCTCTCGATAAAAGGCATCCGCACGCTCGTCCGCTTCGTCGGGGCGCTGCCGACGCCGTCTTCGCGCAGGAATTACGCCGACTTCGGCGCCGCCGTGGGGACGCTGTACGAGAAGGGGCGTCCGATAGTGATTTATCCCGAGGCGCATATCTGGCCGAAGTATAACGCGATCCGCGACTTCGGCGACGTGTCGTTTTCATTTCCCGTCAAGCTCGGTGCGCCGTGCTTCGTCAAAACTACGGTGTACAAAAAGAAACGCGGCGGCCGCACAAAGGGCTTTGTGATATACGACGGTCCGTTTTATGCGGACGCCTCACTCGGTGAAAGGGAGGCGCGCGCGGAGCTTTGCGCGCGCGTCAAGGCGTGTATGCGCGCGCGTGCGGAGGAATACGGCTCCGCGCTCGATGAAAATTACAGATATATAAAAGTCGATTCACCGGATCTGGTGCGTGCCGAAGCGGTAGACGGGTAGTTTTTTCCGACCTTTTTAGGATGTTCCGGATAGCGAAAACAAGACGTGAAGTGCGAAAAAAATATAATTTTTCTCTTGACATATGGGAAAATATGAGCTATACTTTTAATGATTTGATGTAGTTTTATGCTGTCTTTTGGTGCGCATATGCGGCAAAAGGCTTCATAAAGCGCATTTTCGCATTTGTTTTTTTGTGTTTTAAGGCGAAATACAGCATGGGGTCAGCCCCTTCCGCGATGGGTTTCGGAGGTTCAAATGAGGCAGAAAAAAGAAAATGTGAATACCGCTGTTGATGAACAGACCGCCGTCGAGCAGGAATCGACCGTGAAAAAGGTTTTTAACATAGTTAAGAGAGTTTTCACGTGGATCGTCGTCGTGTTTGCCGTGTTTATGATGATATTCACCATAATCTCGACAACGACCTTCAACCGCAGGGACAGAGGACTGTTCGGATACAAGATGTTCATCGTTCTTTCAGACTCCATGAGCATCTCGGAGCAGGATACCACCGCCGAGGATAAAGCGGGCATCCACTTCAACGCCGGCGACCTCATCTTCAGCAAGAATCTCGACCCCGAGGACTGCGTCCAGCTTCAGCCGGGCGACGTAGTCACCTTCCAGTCGCAGAACGGCGACAACTTCGGCGAGGTCGTCACCCATAAGATCAGAAGGATCACCAAGACCGCTGAGGGCAGCCTCGGTTTCGTCACCTACGGTATCAACACGAATACCGACGACGAAACCATCGTAACGCCCGATTTCGTCCTCGGCAAATACGCCGGCAGGATCCCGAAGCTCGGCACCTTCCTCAGCTTCCAGAAGTCCACCGTCGGTTACATAACCTGCATATTCGTGCCCTTCGTGATTCTTATAATCATTCAGGGCGTTAAGAGCATCCGCCTGTTCCGGGTTTACAAGAAGGAGCAGCACGCCGAGCTCGACGCCGAGAAGGCGGAACTCGCCGCGCAGAAGGCGGAGACCGAAAAGATGATGCGCGAAATGCTTGAGCTCAAGGCTCAGCTTTCCGGTCAGCAGACGCCGCAGCAGGCCGCTTCTCCCGTTCAGGAAGCGCCGCAGCCCGCGGCGGCTCCCGAACCCGTGCCCGCGGTAATACCCGCGCCGGAAGCGAAACCCGCTCCCGCGCCGCAGCCCGAACAGGCTCCCGCCGAGGATCCGCTCGCGGCGGAAAAGGCGGAACTTGAGGCGAAGAAGGCGGAGACCGAGCGTATGATGCGCGAAATGATGGAGCTCAAAGCCAAGCTCGACGCGCAGCTCAATCAACCGAAAGACGGCTCCGAAGGAGCGGAATAATCACCCGAAGCGGTATATGCGGCGCATCCGTGACGATAATACGAATGCGTTATTGAATGGATAGGAGGCAACGGCTTTGTTCAGAAATGAAAAGCAACAACTGAAAAAGCGTAAGAATGCGGCGCTGAAGGTGCTGCTGTTGTCTGCGTTCGTTACTTTTATGTGTTTCTCTATGCTTGTCGGCACGACCTACGCGTGGCTGACGGACAGCGTCACGAGCGGTAAGAACAGGATCGTTTCCGGCAGTCTGGATATTCAGATGAACTACTATAACGGCACGGAGTTCGTTTCGGCCGAAGGCAACGTCTTTGAGGACGTTACCTGGCAGCCCGGTGCCGAAACGCACCGCCTTATACAAATTTACAACAACAGCGATATGCCCGTCAAGTTTGCGTTCAAGGCGAACGTAATGAACGAATACGGCAGCATAAACACTCAGGGAAACAGTTTTCTGCTTTCCGATTCTCTGGTCTCTTATCAGGCGACGTATAAATATAGCGAGCTGACCGCCGCCCAGACCGCTTTGGGCAGTATTGAAGCGACCTGCAAGAATTTGCAGAAGAATGCTTTCTCGGGCTTCGAGCTGATAAACAACAATTCCGATCTCATCGAACCCGGCGAATCCAATTACATTCTCCTCGCGCTTTATATGCCGGAAACCGGCGTCGAAAACTCTACCGTTAAAGACGGAATGCCGTTGCCCGAGTTCGACATCGAACTTGCTTTGACTGCCACTCAGGCGTCCGGGACTCAGGATTCCTTCGGTTCCGTTCCCGGTAACAGCGCCGTTCCTATCGAGAGTGTTAACAAGGCGAAGGTTACCTACGTGCTCGCCCCGGATACGCTCCTTTACGAAAAGGAAGACGAGAATCACAACAAGTATTATGAAATAAAGGACGCCGCCGATTTCGCAAGATTCGCAACCGCTGTCAACAAAGGAAATAACTTCGCCGGCAAGACCGTCAAACTGACTTGTGAGGAAGAAATCGACCTCGACGGCGCCGCCTGGCCGCTGACAGGCGATTTTGCCGGAACTTTCGACGGCAATAACAAGACGATCAAAAACTTCAGTGTTTCGGCTACGGATACCAACGACGTTGTGCTCTTCAAGCTTATCAACGGCGGTACCGTTACCGGCGGAACAGTCAAGAACCTCAAAGTTGACGGCGTTGCCGCGACCATATCTTACACCAGCGGCGATCCTAAAGCCGGCAGTTATACCGGCAGCGTACCCGAAACCGGAATAATCACGGTAGTTATCGCTTAACGCCTTTCCGGAGGAGCATATGAGCAAAGATAAAAGCACAAATGCCCCGCGCAGTACATGGCGCAAGGTCTGGAATATCGTCTCCATCGTTCTTGTGGCGATAGTCGTGCTCGCGGCTGTTCTGCTTATGGGCGCAAAAGTTATCGGACTAAGAACATATAATGTCATATCAAATTCGATGAGTCCGAAGTATGTAAAAGGCGATTTGATTTATGTAAGGCCTGTGGATGTGGAAGATATTCCTCAAGAGATTAAAGAGGGCGATGTAATTAGTTTCGTCATGGATCCGGACAAACCCGAAGATGATGTAGACGAAGCCAAGAAAAAGAGCGGCGACTTGTTAGTCGCTACCCATAGAGTTTGGCGAATGGATGTAGAGAACAGTCGGATTATCACAAAAGGTGATGCCAACCCATCGCCGGATGTTGAGCCGCGTCACTTCAAAAACGTAATCGGCAAAGTTGTGTTCAAGCTTCCGTTGCTCGGTGATGTTGCCGACTGGGTGCAGAACCCGCCCGGAACCTACATAGCGGTCACCGTCGGCGCGGTGCTGTTGATTCTCGTCTTCCTGCCCGATATGATAGGGAAGAGGGTAAAGGCGAAAACGGGGCAGAACGTTATTGTGGAAGACGTCCCCACGGCTGAAGAGAAGCCGGACGGCGACGATAACTTTCAATAAATAATAATATAGTATTCTCTTGAAAAGGAGCATCAACTATGAAAAAAAAGATAATCGTTGTATCCGCAATCGTCGCGCTGGTTGCCATCGCGCTGGTCGGCTCTTCGCTCGCGTTCTTCCGCGACGCTGATGAGAAGGCGAACGTATTTGTGTTCGGCAGCGTCGACATCGAGCAGCATGAGAAGGACAGAGACGGCAACGACTTCGTTGACAACAGCATCCTGATGCCCGTCATCGATACGACTCTCGGCACCGACAGCGAGTCCGCGACCACGAGAGACGCCAACGGAATGCCCACCGACGAGAACTTCCGCGATAAGATCGTCACCGTCGAGAACGTCGGCAGCGAAGACGCTTACGTCCGCACCTACATAGCCGTTCCGAAGGCGCTTGACGACGCGGGTATCATTAAGCGCGATATCAAGGCCGGCACCGACTGGACCGCCGTTTCCGCGGATCCCGTTGCGGTCATCACTAAAGACGGCATCGAGTATAACGTCTACGCGTACTACTACAACGCCATTCTTCCGGACGGCGAGACCACTCCCGCTCTGCTCAACGGCGTCTATCTCGATTATAAGACCGACTGCAAGACCGCGGTTGATGCAAACGGCGTTACGCAGCTGACTCATCTGACTTATCCCGGCGCCACCGCGGTTGTCGAGGTTCCCGTCGATGATTTCGCCATCGGCACCCCCGGCACCGATCCCGCCGTTAATCCGACCGAATACAAGAGCTACGTCCTCGTCGCCACCGAAGGCGTACAGGCCCGCGGCTTTGCGAACGCCGCCGCCGCCACCAACAGCGCGTTCGGCGATTTCTCCACGATGAGCGCAGCCGACGCGACCGCGCACTTTGACGGCTTCTGGAACTGACGTTCCGGACTTATTCGGGTTTTAGAGGAGAACCTGTTTGTCGTAACACGTGAGCGACAAAATCTCCTTTGAAATAATTTTCAAAGAAAGGAGAAGACTACTGTATGAAGAAAAAGGTTCTTGTCGTTGCAGCTATTGTTGCTATCATCTCCATTCTGTCGGTAGGCACTTTGGCGTGGTACAGCGATTCGCAGGAGAAGGTCAATAAGTTCATCGTGTCCTCTGATCAGAACGGTGACCCCGATTTCTCCGTTGAAGTGCAGGAGTCTGTTGACGATACCACGAGCGACGTCGTGCCGACCGTTATAACAGACACCGACGGCAATCCCACCGGACTCCAGTATGACGGCATACTTCCCGGCGACTTCCTGTCGAAGGAGCCGAAGGCTGTCAACACCGGCGCTTATGATGAATACATCAGAATTACCGTAACGCTGGTTCCCGATGACGCTGCCGCGTGGGCCGCGATGGTTCCTGACTTCAAGCTGAACGACTACCTCCAGGATGTTGACGCCAACTTCGTGTTCGACGGCGTTTCCGCCGACGGCCTTACCGCCACTTATTACTACAATAAGATTCTGGCTCCCGATGAGGCTACCGAAGACGTGTTCAAGGGCTTCAACGTTCCTGACGTCGAGATGACCACCGCCAGCGGTGTCGTCTCTCTTGACCTGAAGGTCAAGGCTGACGCTGTCCAGACGAGAAACATCGTCAATCCTGACGATTACGCCACCGTCGCGCTCGCCGCGAAGGACGCGTTCACACGTCTGGGCGCGTAACCAACTTTTCCCCGTGTTTCTTAACGTAGCATGACATGCGTTTTGAATAGCAAAACACAAAATTAATCTCGAGATTCAGTCCGCTCGAATCCGCAAAAGTTCGAGCGGCGAACAAAGGGCTTGAAGACTCAAACCCTTTGTCCGCCAGGAAAGATTTGTCCCAGTTTTTAAGGAGGAAGCGTATGGCAAAAGTAAAATTATGCTTTATTGCGTTTCTGATGTTAATAATGTCCCTGCTGTCCTTTGACACCGTCGCGTATTACACCGTAACGGGTACGGCGCGTAACGTCATAACCTTCGGCGACATCCCGTCGGAAGTTATCGAAACGACCGCCACCGGCGACGACTTCCCTGAGGGCGGCGTATACGTCATGCCCGGCGATATCGTAAGCAAGATCGTCAAGGTTGCTAACAAATCCGAGCATCCGTTCTACGTCAGAGTCAAGCTTGTCAAGGGCTCCGACAACGTCGAGCTCACGCCCGAGGAGTGCCTCGCCATCGAGACCGACACCGTCAACTGGACGTATATGGAAGACGGATATTACTATTACAACAAGGCAGTTCCCGGCTACGGCGTGACCGAGCCTCTGTTCAAGGAGGTCGAGGTCGTCGGCGAAAAGATCACGAAGGAGCAGATAGGCTCCATCCTGACCGTCACCGTTAAGACCTTCGTCGTACAGAGCGAGAACAACGCCGACACTCCGTTTGAGGCCGTTGGTTGGCCCGAAGAAAGTTGAGGCGGCTGATGAAAAGAACAGCGAAGTTTTTTGCAATGTTGATAGTTGCCGCGCTCCTGCTTGCAGGCGCAGTACCCGCGTTCGCCTATAACGGCGAGGTCGTTTACGACGGCAACGCTAAGGAGTTCGTCTTCGCGCCCGGCAGCGAGTATTCGCCCACGGACCTTTTCCCGGATCTCAAAAACGTAATGCCGGGTGACAGTCTCACGCAGAAGATAACCGTCCGCAACACCGCGGATAAAAAGGTCGACGTCAAGATCTATATGCGTTCGCTCGGAGCGCAGGAGGGAACCGAAGACTTCCTTTCCCAGCTTTCCATGAAGGTTATCGAGAGCTCCGACAAGACGTTGTTTGACGCGCCTGCGGATCAGACCGACGGACTCACGGATTGGGTTCTGCTCGGGACGCTGCATTCCGGCGGCGAAACCGATCTGACCGTTCAGCTCGACGTTCCGGCGACTATCGGAAACGAGTTCAGGGGCGCCATCGGCTACATAGACTGGGAGTTCAAAGTCGAAGAGATCCCCGTCGAAGAGCCGAACACGGGCGACGAAGGGCTGCCGGTGTGGCCGTTCATCGCGGGCGGCGCTGCGCTTGTTCTCATAGCGATCCTGCTTGTTGTTTTCAAGCGTAAGAAGTAATTTGTTTAACACAGTATTTTTTGGGAGGAACTTAGAATGAAGAAAGCGACAAAGACAGCTCTTTGCGTAAGCATCGCTTTGCTTATTTTGTGGAGCCTCCTCGGCGCCGGCGCCTCGCTGGCGTGGTTCACGGACACCGTGACCGACGTTCGCAATCAGTTCATCATCGGCGTCGCCGATATCAGAGTATCATATTACAGCCTCGTTCCCAACCCGACTTACGATTTCAGAGAGCTCCTGCCGACGACTACGGATTTGTTCGACGATCAGGCGCTTTACGAGCCCGGATATACAAAGGTCGTTTATATAAAAGTCGAGAATCTCGGCAGCATCCCGGTCGATTTCAAGCTTTCCGTCACGGCCAACAGCTGGGTCGACGGCAGAAATTCGCTTGGCAACGTGATACATCTTCCGTCGTATCTGAAGTTCGGTGTTCTTGTCGACAACAACCTTACCGATCTGACCGCCGCGGTGAACGCGGTCGGCGGTCGTCCGGATGCGCGCAACATAGCGGCGCTGGATATGGACGATTATGAAGAGCTCAATCATTACAACAGCAACAGCGCGTCCCTTGACGTCAACGAAACGAAGTACGCCGCCATTGTCGTCTATATGCCCGAGGACGTCGGCAACGTCGCCAACTACGTCGGCGATACTCAGCCGACCGTCAACCTCGGCGTGACCGTGCTCGCTTCGCAGAAGGGAACCATCGACCAGCTTTGATAACCGCAAGCGCCGAGCGCTTGAATCTTGATAAAACGCCTCTTTGCGCAGCGCCTGCCGTGCACCGTCGTTAAAAAGTGGCTTTGAAAGGAGAAAAGGCGATAATGTCTGAAAAGGTTTTTACCAAAAAAATGACACTGTCAATATGCCTGATATTACTATGCTTGTGCGCCATCTCCATATCTGCCGGAGCGTTCTTTTCGGATACGGCGAAGTCCAATACGAAGACGTTCTCGACCGCCACTTATGACCTGACTATCACGGCGACGAAGCAGGTGACTGAAAACTCGACGACAACGACGGAAAGCGTTACTGCGACTGCTGCCGATCCTCATATTTACGAGTTTACAATACTTCCTGATGCGGATAAAGATGAGGGTTACTCGGTAAGACTACAGATTAAAACCGAAATAACAGCAACGTCGTCCGGATATTGTAAAATCGTAATCAAGGATAAAGAAGCTCCGACAACGGTCCTTGGTACGTATTATTCAAAGCAAATCGCAAAAGCGAATGCGGCAAACGCCGATATCACAACGCTTCGCGATATCAAGATTATTACAGAAAAAGCGATAATTGTCGAATTCATTCCTCTCTGGGGAACGTATTCCGGTAATGATGCGCTGGCAAATAACAAGATTATCAACGTGGCTGCTGCCGGCACAATAACCCTTTCCGATCCGCCCGATCCGCCTTCCACTAATCCGTAATCAAATAGTTGCTTTAACCGGCGGCCGTAAGGCCGCCGGTTTTTGTTACGCGAAAAACCGGCGCAATTTCTCATCTTTCACTTTTCATTTTCAAAACCTCGTGGTATAATATACAATATGTTACTATGAGAGATTGCGGGGTGATCGCGTGGATAGATTTCAGCTCATTTCCGAATACAAGCCGACCGGCGATCAGCCGCAGGCGATAGACAAGCTCGCGAGCGGAGTAGAGAAGGGCTTTCGCGAGCAGGTGCTGCTCGGCGTCACCGGCTCGGGCAAGACCTTCACGATGGCGAACGTCATAGCGCGTGTGAACCGCCCGACGCTTGTGCTCGTGCATAACAAAACGCTCGCCGCGCAGCTTTGCAGCGAGCTGAAGGAGTTCTTTCCGAATAACGCCGTTGAATACTTCGTGTCGTATTACGACTACTACCAGCCGGAAGCGTACATCCCCGCGACCGACTCATATATCGAAAAAGACTGCGCGATAAACGACGAGATCGACAAGCTCCGCCACTCCGCGACCTGCTCGCTTTCGGAGCGGCGCGACGTGATCGTCGTTTCATCCGTCTCCTGCATCTACACGCTCGGCAACCCGATCGACTACCGCAACATGATAATCTCGCTGCGCCCGGGCATGAAGTGGGATCGCGACGCGCTTATCCGCAAGCTCGTTTCGCTGAAATACGAGCGAAACGATATCAACTTCGTCCGCAACAAGTTCCGCGTCCGCGGCGACGTCGTGGAGATTTATCCCGCGTACAACACCGACACCGCGATCCGCGTCGAGCTTTTCGGCGATGAGGTCGAACGCCTGACCGAGATAAACGTCCTGACCGGCAAGGTGAAGGCTGAACTGAACCACGCCGGCATCTATCCCGCGTCGCACTACATCGTTTCAGACGAGAAGCGCGAGGAGGGGCTGCGCCGCATAGAAGAGGAAATGCGCGAACGCGTCGAGTTTTTCCGCGCGCACGACCGCCTCATCGAAGCGCAGCGCATCGAGCAGCGTACGATGTACGATATCGAAATGCTGCGTGAGACCGGCTTCTGCAACGGCATCGAGAACTACTCCCGCGTGCTCGCGGGCAGGGAACCGGGCGCCGTGCCGTTCACGCTGCTCGACTACTTTCCGAGCGACTTCCTGCTCATGGTGGACGAATCGCACGTCACCGTGCCGCAGGTCAGAGCGATGTACGCCGGCGACCGCGCGCGCAAAGAAACGCTCGTCGAATACGGCTTCCGCCTGCCGTCCGCATTCGACAACCGCCCGCTGAACTTCAAGGAGTTCAACGAGCGCCTCAACCAGATAATTTACGTTTCCGCGACGCCCGCGGAATACGAGCTGGAACGTGCCTCCGCCGTCGCGGAGCAGATAATCCGCCCGACCGGCCTGCTCGATCCGGAGATCTCCGTCCGCCCGACCGAGAATCAGATCGACGACCTCGTCGGCGAAATAAACGCGCGCATCGAAGCGCAGGAGCGCGTCCTCGTCACGACGATGACGAAGAAGATGGCGGAGGACCTCTCCGCGTATCTGGAAACGCTCGGCATCAAGGTCAGATACCTGCACCACGATGTCGACACGATCGAGCGAATGGAGATAATCCGCGACCTGCGCCTCGGCGAATTCGACGTACTGGTCGGCATAAACCTCCTGCGCGAAGGCCTCGACATCCCCGAAGTTTCGCTCGTCGCGATCCTCGACGCCGACAAGCAGGGCTTCCTGCGCAGCGGCACTTCGCTCATACAGACCATCGGCCGCGCCGCGCGAAACGCCAACGGCAAGGTCATCATGTACGGCGACGAGGTCACCTCCGCGATGGAATACGCCATCCGCGAGACCGACCGCCGCCGCGGCATACAGGCGGCGTACAACGCCGCGAACGGCATAATTCCGCAGACTATAAAAAAGGACGTCCGCGACATAATCGAGATCTCCACGAAGGAGAAGACCGAGAACATCAACGTCCGCAGACTTTCCGCGAAGGAGCGCGCCCGCCTCGTCGAACAGCTCACAAAGGAGATGAAGGCGGCGGCGAAGCTGCTTGAATTCGAGCACGCGGCGTTCCTTCGCGATAAGATAAGAAGCATCGAAAACGGAGAGGGCTAATGACCGACAAGATAATCATAAAAGGCGCGAGGGAGCACAACCTCAAGAATATAGACGTCGAAATACCGCGTGATAAGTTCGTAGTTGTCACCGGCGTTTCGGGGTCCGGAAAATCCAGTCTCGCGTTCGATACGGTCTTTGCGGAAGGGCAGAGGCGCTATATCGAGTCGCTTTCGTCATACGCAAGGCAGTTCCTCGGGCAGATGGACAAGCCCGACGTCGACACGATAGAAGGGCTTTCTCCCGCGATATCCATAGACCAGAAAACGACATCGAAAAACCCGCGTTCCACCGTCGGAACGGTAACGGAAATATACGACTATCTGCGCCTGCTTTACGCCAATATCGGCGTCGCGCACTGCCCGGTCTGCGGCAGGGTGATCGAGCAGCAGTCGGTCGACCAGATCGTCGACCGCATCCTCGCGTACCCGGACGGCACGCGCCTGATGATACTCGCGCCCATCGTCCGCAACCGCAAGGGCGAGCACCAGAAGCTGCTCGAAGCCGCGTCGAAGGCGGGCTTCGTCCGCGTCCGCGTGGACGGCATAATGTACGACCTCGGCGAAAGCATCACGCTTGACAAAAACGTCAAGCACCGCATAGACGTCGTCGTCGACCGCGTGATCGTGCGCGACGAGGTCAAGGGGAGAATAACGGACTCCGTCGAGACCGCGCTCCGCATGGGCGAAGGGCTCGTCGCCGCGTCAACGGACGACGGCGAGATACTCTTCTCGCAGAACTACTCCTGCCCGGACCACGAGAACGTCTCGCTGGAGGAGCTCACGCCGCGAATGTTCTCCTTCAACAACCCCTACGGCGCATGCGAAAAATGCTCCGGTTTGGGCGTCTTCATGAAGCTCGACCCCGACCTGATAATACCGGATAAAGACCTCTCCGTCGCGCAGGGCGCGATAAAGGCGAGCGGCTGGAACTACGGCGGCAGCAGCATCTGCACGATGTACTTCAACGGCCTCGCGAAGCACTACGGTTTCTCGCTCGATACGCCTGTGAAAGACCTGCCGCGCTACGCGATAAACGCGCTGCTTTACGGCACCGGCGGCGAGCGCATCGTCATCGAACGCATCAACGAATACGGCCACGGCACCTATCTTTCCGACTTCGAGGGCGTGATAAACAACCTCGAGCGCCGCTACCGCGAAACGCAGAGCGAATGGTCGCGTTCGGAGATCGAGAGCTGCATGAGCGCCGTCCCGTGCGAAAGCTGCCACGGCGCGCGTCTGAAGCCGGAGATCCTCGCCGTCACCGTCGGAGGCGTGAACATATACGAGCTGACCTCGCTTTCCATCGAGCGCGAGCTCGACTTTTTCGAGCGGCTGCAGCTTACGGAACGCGAGCAGAAGATAGCCGGCATGATAATCAAGGAAATCAAGTCCCGCCTCGGCTTTTTGAAAAACGTCGGGCTGGGATATATCACTCTTTCACGCGCCGCTTCGACGCTTTCGGGCGGCGAAAACCAGCGCATCCGTCTCGCCACGCAGATCGGCTCTTCGCTGATGGGCGTGCTTTACATCCTCGACGAGCCGAGCATCGGCCTGCACCAGCGCGACAACCGCAAGCTGCTCGACGCGCTCAAACGCCTTCGCGACCTCGGCAACACGCTGATTGTCGTCGAGCACGACGAGGAAACGATGCGCGAAGCGGATATGGTAATCGACATAGGCCCGGGCGCGGGCGCGGACGGCGGCCGCCTCGTCGCGCAGGGTACGGCGGAGGAGATAATGAAGTGCGAAGGCTCCGTCACCGGCCAGTACCTGAGCGGCAAAAAGAGCATCCCCGTACCGAAGCAGCGCCGCAAAGGCACGGGCGAAAAGCTTACCGTCGTCGGCGCGCGCGAAAACAACCTGAAAGGCATCAACGTCGACGTACCCATAGGCACGTTCACCTGCGTGACCGGCGTTTCCGGCTCCGGCAAGTCGAGCCTCGTCAACGAAATACTCTTCAAGCATCTGAGCGCCGAATACAACCGCACGAAGCAGAAGGGCGGCAAGTGCGACGACATCCTCGGCAGGGAACACCTCAACAAGGTCATCAACATAGATCAGGACCCCATCGGCAGAATGCCGAGCTCCAACCCCGCGACCTACACCGGAGTTTTCAACGACATCCGCGCGCTCTTCGCCGAAACGACGGGCGCGAAGGAACGCGGCTTCAGCGCGGGCAGATTCTCCTTCAACGTCCGCGGCGGACGCTGCGAGGCGTGCGAGGGCAACGGCATCGTGAAGATCGAGATGCACTTCCTGCCGGACGTTTACGTCCCCTGCGACGTCTGCAAGGGCAAACGCTACAACCGCGAAACGCTCGCGGTGAAATACAAGGGCAAGAGCATCCACGACGTGCTCGAAATGACGGTGGACGAAGCGCTCGCCTTCTTCGACAGTCTGCCGAAGATAAAGCGCAAGCTGCAGGTGCTTTCCGACGTCGGCCTCGGCTACATCAAGCTCGGGCAGCCCGCCACGACGCTTTCCGGCGGCGAAGCGCAGCGCGTGAAGCTCGCCACCGAGCTCGCGAAACGCGCCACCGGCAAGACGATCTACTTCCTCGACGAGCCGAGCACCGGCCTGCACTCCGCGGACGTGCAGAAGCTCGTTGAAGTCCTGCAGCGGCTCGTCGACGCGGGCAATACCGTCGTCGTCATCGAGCACAACCTCGACATAATCAAATCCGCCGACTATATTATCGACCTCGGGCCCGAGGGCGGGGAGGAAGGCGGCGAGCTCGTCGCCTGCGGCACTCCCGAGCAGGTCGCGAAAACTAAAGGTTCATACACAGGCGAATACCTGAAAGACATATTATTTGGAGGAAAGAAAAATGGCTGAACTCAGATGGCACCCGCTTATCAAAGACTGGGTAATGATCGCGTCCAACAGACAGAACAGGCCGCAGATGCCGAAAAACGACTGCCCCTTCTGTCCCGGCTCCGGCAAGGTTCCGGATAACTACGACGTCTATATGTACCCCAACGACTTCCCGGCGCTGAGCCAGACTCCGCCGACTCCCGACCCCGTCGCGACCGACTTCTTCAAGACCGCGGAAGCGTACGGCAAATGCGAGGTCATACTGTATTCGCCCGACCATACCAAGCCGATCCGCGAGCTGACAGACGAGCATATGCTCAAGCTCGTCGACCTGTGGGTAGAGCGCTTCAACGCGATGAAAGCCGACGAGCGCATAAAGTACGTCTTCATCTTCGAGAACAGAGGCGAAGTCGTCGGCGTCACGATGCCGCACCCGCACGGCCAGATCTACGGCTATTCATTTATGCCGAAAAAGCTCTGCCTCGAGCTCGACAGCGCGAAGGAGCACAAGGAGCAGACCGGCAAATGCCTCTACTGCGACCTGATCGAGAACGAAGTCAAAGAGCAGAAACGTATAATCTTCGAGAACGAATATTTCACCGTTTTCCTGCCGTTTTTCTGCGAATACCCTTACGGCGTCTATATTATGTCGAAGGCGCACAAGGGCGATATCACGGAGTTCACCGCGGAAGAGCGCTTCGCGCTCGGCGCGACGATACGCCGCGTTTCGGGAACGCTCGATTCGCTTTTCGGCACGAACTTCCCGTATATGATGTGTATGCACAACGCGCCGGTCAACAGCGGCGACACGAGCGGATACTTCCACTTCCACGTCGAATTCTTCCCGCCGATGCGCTCGGACGTCAAGCAGAAGTTCAACGCGTCCAGCGAAACGGGCGCGTGGGCGCACTGCAACCCCACAGCGCCGGAGGAAAAAGCGGAGGAGCTCCGCGCCGCCTATAAACGCTTCCTTGAAGCCGACTCAAAGAGATAAATGTATAAAGCTCCCCTTTCGAATCGAAAGGGGAGCTTTTATTTACAAAAATCGGCAATAATTGTGACCTTTCCCGCGCGTTTTGCGGGTATATAGGTGAAAGAGTCTTTCAGAAAGCGAATACGAAGAGAGGAGGAAAAGCGTGAGCGACGCAGAAATAGTCAGGCTGTTTCTCGACCGCGACGAGTCCGCACCCGCCGTGGCGGAGAAGGCGTACGGCGCATACTGCCTGTATATAGCGCGGAACGTGCTTGGCGATCAGCGCGACGCGGAGGAATGCCTGAACGACGCGTTGCTCGCGGCGTGGGAAAGCATCCCGCCGCAGCGGCCGGAGAACCTGAAAACCTACCTCGGCAAGCTGACGCGCGACTTCGCCGTCGACCGATGGCGGCGGAACAACGCGCAGAAGCGCCGCCCCGTCTCCCTTGCTTCGCTCGACGAGCTGGAAGGGCTGGTCGCCGACTGCGGCGCCGCAGATATCGGAGAACGGGAGCTCACGCAGCTTATTTCGACTTTTCTACGATCCGAAGGCGAGACCGAGAGAAACGTTTTTATCCGCAGATACTGGTATTACGACAGTATAGACGCGATCTCAAAGCGCTTCGGTTTGGGCAAGAGCAACGTGAAAATGACGCTCAAGCGCGTGCGCGAACGCCTCGCCGTATATTTAAGGAAGGAAGGTTACAATGAATATTGATAATATAAAAAACGCAATAGGGAACATCGACGACGACCTTATCGAAGCCGCCGACACGCAGCCGCAGAAAAAGGCGAAAACGTCCGTATTTGCGGAGAAGCCGTGGCTGAAATGGGCTGCCGCGGTGGTCGCGATAGCCGTTATCGCCGGCGGCGTGCTCATCACGCTGAACGTGACGGGAACTATCGGCTCGGTCACCGAAAACGACCTGAATCTCGGCCGCCAGGAACCGCTCAACGCATCTTCCGGATTTGTGTCGTCTGATGAAAGCAGCGACGAAAGCAGCGACGAAAGCAGCGACGAAAGCACCGCCGCGCCGGAGATCATATACAGTTCCGAAGGCGAATACGGCGGCACTATAAGAATGAGAAAAGACACCTTTGATCCGGCGCTCATCGCGGGGTATGACGGCGATGATATGTATGTTATCCGCGACGGTCAGAAGTTTAAGATCGAATTGCTTACAGACGAAGAATTGAAAGAAATCGCACTGGCGCAATTCAAAGAGCCGGAAATCATAGTTGAAGACGGAGTAAAATACTACGTATTCAACGGCGTCAAGAATAGGTTATACGATAAATCCGATGGGATCGGCGAAGAAAACAGAAGAGTTTTTGACAGAATAAGATTATCGGGAAGCGATAATATCAGAGAAATCACAAAAGACGTTACAGAGGACGTGGTGTATAGTATCGACGGAAAGCCCGTTACTTTCTCATACAGTAAGTCGGATGTGATCGTTACCAATAAAGCGCGCGATCTGAAGGGCGAAACGTCATCATACGTCGTTGACTGCTACTGTGACGAAGCAGGGAACAGTATAACGATGTTTGAGGGCTCCGCCGAACTGAAATCCTACAAATCAGCCGATTGGCACAACGTTTATGAAAAACGCATAACGCTTGAAGAGGCGAGAGCGGTCGGTATCAGAGTAGCGGCGAACAGCTCGCTGAATATGGGGGATATTTCGCGCGCGGAAAGCTCGGCAATACAGGACAGCACCGGCAGGATATTCGTTGATATCAAAACGCCAAAAGGATCGATAGAGGTAGCGCTTGACGAAACGGGCGGATTGCAGGAGATCCACGTCGTCAGGGACGCTTCGCAGTATGTTTCAAGAGACCGTATTGAAGCGGCAAGGGCGAAAATAGAAGCGAAACTTGCGGAATTGAATAAATCAAACAACAGACTGTATGTGCTTGGGACTGAAATCGTCGAATCGCGCGGCGAAAAAGTATACGCGGCGTTTGAGATAACGATTTACCCGTCTTATTACGGTTCGACTTGGTGGGCTGATAATGACGTGGAAGGGTATACTACTTATTATTACTGTGTGATATAGCGATATAGGCGTTATTTCCTTTCCCGTTTTCGCCTCGCGTAACAACCGAAAAAACAAAACGCCCCTCACGACCGTGAGGGGCGTTTTACTGCGTGTTATCAGACCGCGTCGTCGATATGCTCCTGCGTTTCCGCTTGCGATTCTTGCGTCCTCGCTTTGTCGCGGCGTTTTTTCGTTATCACGCCGTAGATTATAAGTCCTACCGCGCTGATGACGAGCGTCGCGGAGGTAACGACTATCGCGAGGGTGTAGTCCTTCACGCCGAGCGCGTTGCCGGCGACGACGGAGGTGATGATCGAAGGGATCCGCGCAAACGTGGTTATCAGCAGCCACCTGTGCCATTTTATCGGCGTCAGACCGCCGACGTATGAGAGCAGGTCCTTCGGCGTGCCGGGGATGAAAAAGAGTATGAACGCGATGAGCTCAAGCCGCTTCTCGTTCTGCAGGAACTTTACCGACTCTATCTTCTCCTTCGGGAAGAACGCTTCCACCGCCTTCATACCGAAATAGCGCGTGAAGGCGAAGATCAGCGCGCCGCCGATGAAAACGCCGATAAGGCAGAGCGCGAGCCCTTCGAAAACGCCGAAAGCGTAGCCGGCGCCGAGCTCCAGCGGCTCGCCGGGTATTATCGCGACGACGACCTGGAGCACCTGCATCCCGATGAAGGCGAGCTTGCCGACGAAGCCGTGCGCGTTCACCCATTCGCGGAACTGCTCCGGCTCCTTGACGAAGCGCAGCATCGGCCGGCCGACAAACCACGCTGTCGCCGCGAAAAACGCGATCATCACCGCTATCGAGACTATCGTTATTATCTTTTTCGCTTTTGGGGAAAGATGCGTTTCCCGTTTTTCCATATTCAGTCCTCGCTGTCTTCGGTGCGCTTTTTCGTGTCTGCCCGGCGCTTCGCCTTGCCGAGCGGGTTGCTTTCCATCGCCGCCTGCACCTGCTCGTCGCGCACGTGGGTGTATATCTGCGTCGTGCTCAGGCTTTCGTGCCCGAGCACGTCCTGAAGCACGCGGATGTCCGCGCCGTTCTGGTACATCAGCGTAGCGGCGGTGTGCCTCAGCTTGTGGACGGAAAGGTGCTTGCCGCCGAGTCCGGCGCGGTCGAGCGCCGTGTAGACGACGTGCTGAACGGTCTTCGGACTTATGCGCCGCCCGAGGCGGCTCAGAAAGAGCGCGTCCTTATCCTTCACGCCGTTGACGGGGCGGGTAGGGAGGTAGTCGTTTATCGCGTCGCGGCACATCTGATTGAGGAATAGCGTCCGCTGCTTGTTGCCCTTGCCGGTCACGGTGAGGAAGTCGTCCTTGACGTCGCTGACGTTTATCCCGACAAGCTCGCTCAGTCGCATTCCGCAGTTGAGGAAAAGCGTTATCATGCAGTAGTCGCGCGCTTTGTAGGGCCCGTCCACCGCGTCGAGCAGGTTGACGCTGTCGTCGACGGTGAGGTATTTCGGCAGCGCGCGTTTCAGCTTCGGCGTTTCAAGCTCGCGGGCGGGGCTGTCCGCGATCATGCCGTTATGCAGCAGGTATTTGTAGAAGCCGCGTATCGCGGAGCACTTGCGGGCGCGCGCGGCGGCCTGGTTGCTGCGTTCAACTGCGGTGAAGGTGATGAATTCGAGGATGTCCGAATAGGTCACGCCCTTTATGAAGTCTTCGGTTATATCCGCGATATCCGTTTCGTCGAAGGGCTTGTCCGTCAGCCCGCGGTAGTGCTTCATGAAGCGGAAAAAGAGCTTTAAGTCGGTATAATACTGGCTGACCGTCAGGTTCGATTTGCCCTTGACGGTAGTCAGATAGTTGAGATATTTGCGCACGAGCTCCGGCGCGTCGCTGTAAACCCTGCCGACCATGCCTTTCTCCTTTCAATTATACAAAATCACTTTGTTATTATATCATAGGCTTTTGTGATTTTCAAGAATTAAAGCGCATAAAAACAGGCAATAATAACTGCGTAGAATGTTTTGAAAGGAAAAAGCGTATGAAAGCAGTTATTATGGCGGGCGGGGAAGGGACGCGGCTCAGACCTCTGACCTGTGATATGCCGAAGCCGATGGCGCCGCTCTGCGGCAGGCCGGTGATGGACTACACGCTGGAGCTTCTCGCGCGGCACGGCTTCGGCGAAGCGGCGGTCACGCTGATGTATATGCCGCAGGCGATAAGCGAACACTTCGGCGGCGAGGCGCACGGAGTCAAACTGCGCTACTTCGTCGAGGACGAGCCGCTCGGCACGGCGGGGAGCGTGAAACGCGCGTCCGCGGACTTCGGCGGCGACTTCCTCGTAATAAGCGGCGACGGGCTCTGCGACTTCGACCTCGGCAAGATACGCGAATACCACGAAGCGAAGGGCGGCGCGGCGACAATCGTGCTGAAGGGGATGCCGAATCCGCTCGAATACGGGCTCGTCATGACGGACGCGGACGGGCGCGTCACGCGCTTCCTTGAGAAGCCCGACTGGGCGCAGGCGCTGACCGACCTTGTCAACACAGGCGTTTACGTATTGTCAACCGAAGCTATGAAGCTTGTTCCCGAGGGAAAGCCGTTTGATTTCGGCAAGGAACTTTTCCCTCTGATGCTCGAAAAGGGGCTTGAAGTGTACGGATACGTCGAAGACGGCTACTGGCTGGATATAGGCGATATCGCGACCTACGTTTCGGCGCAGTTCGACCTGCTTGACGGCAGGGTGAAGTTCGGCGTTGCGAAGCCGCCGCGCCGCGAGGGCGTTAAACCGCCCGTCCTGATAGGCGAAAACGTCAGCATCGCGCCGGGCGCTTCCGTGGGCGAATACGCGGTCATAGGCGACGGATGCCGTATCGCCGCGGGCGCGAGCATACGCAACAGCGTCGTAGGCGCCGGCAGCTATATCGGCAAACGCGCCGCGCTGCGCGGAGCGCTCGTCTGCGGCGGCTGCGTCGTGAAGGCGGACGCCGCGATGTACGACGGCAGCGTGCTCGGCGCGGGCAGCGTGCTTTCGGAGGGCTCGGTCGTTTCGCCTAACGTCCGCATATGGCCCGGAAAGCGCATCGAGCCGAACTCCGGCGTCTACTCCGACGTCGTCAAAGGCGTTTCCGGCGGCGGCCTTATCGAAAACGGGCTTATCGCCGGAACGATAGGCGCGGATATCACTCCGGAATACGCCGCGCGTATCGGCGCGGCGGCTGCGACGGCGCTGAAGGGCGGTTCCGTCGCCGTCTCCTGCGACGGCTGCGAGGGCGGTGGCGTGATAAAGTCCGCGCTTGCAGCGGGTCTGCTCGGCAGCGGCGCGGAAGCGGTCGATATGGGCGTGCTGCCGCTGAACGTCTTTTCCTTCGGCGTCGCGGACAGGGAAGTGAAGCTCGGGCTCGCGGTCACGGAGACGGGAATAGCCGTCCGCGACGGACTCGGCTTGCCGCCCGCGCGTGAGCTAGCACGAAAGCTCGAATCGGCGTACCGCCGCGGCGAGTTCTCCCGCGCCGGATGCCGCGAGGCGAAAACTGACTCAGCGGTCTTCAGCGACTACGCGCGCGAGCTTGAGAAGTACCGGGCGCCGTTCCCCGTAACCGTCAGCTCGCCTGAGCAGGCGTTTGGGCGGCTGTTTTCGTCGGTATTCACCGTCGGCGGCAGCGTCCGCGCGCGTATATCGGCGGACGGCTCGTCGGCGTCGCTCGTCGACGAGGAAGGGGAGGAGATCACGTGTTCCCGCCTGCTTTACGGAATATGCTTTATGCTTGCCGTCGGCGGAGCGAAGCGCGTTCCGCTCCCGCCGGAAACGCCGAAAACGCTCGCGGATGCTATTCGTCAGTTCGGGTGCGAGCCGCGTATCAGAATGGCGTGCCCGCCGGACAAAAGCGACGACGTTTCGCGCAGAGAGGCCGCGCGCCTGCGCGTTCTCGACGACGCGGTCTTCGGCTGCGCGTTTCTGCTGAAATCGCTCGCCGACAGAAAGCAGCGCGCCGCCGACTTTTTCGCCTCCGTACCCGACTTCGCGGTCGCGGAGCTTTCCGAGGACTGCGGCGGCCGTAACGGCGGAATGCTGATCCGTCTGCTTGGCGAAAGAGAAGCCGGCTTCACCGTGTCCGCCGAGGGGATCGACCTGCGCCGCGGAGGCGCGGTCTGCACCGTCAAGCCGTCCGATCGCGGCCGGAAGCTGCGTCTCGTCGCCGAGGCAAACACCGTCGAAGCCGCGCGGGAACTGGGCGCGGAGGTTATCGGGCGGATACGCGAAATCAAAAAAGAACTTGACAATACCCCCTCCGGATGATATAATCCATACGGACTCGGGCGTACGGAGTATGCAAGATGCGGCTCCGAAACATAGATCTTTTTCCCGTCAGCGAAAGGCGGGTAACATAAAAAATCAAATCATTTCATAATACTTTTCCGAAAGGAAAGGTATGTTTTGGTATGAAAAATCCGGAGGTACATTTTTGAACAACAGCAAATCCAAGAAAAAAACCGAACAGCGCATCGAAGGCGCGAAGAAGCGTATGACCGCCGCCGAAAAGCAGGCGGCGCGCGACGCCGCGGACAAGGCGGCGTTCATGGAAAAACTCAACGCGTCCAAAAAAACGCAGGCGGGGCTTCCCGGCACCGATTCCGCGCCTATTCCGCTGAAAAAGCGCGAGGGCAGGGTGGTCGAGATACCATTCAAGCCCGCGAAGACGCGCGCGAAAAAGCAGCAGCCCGAGCCGAAGCCGGAACCGCCCAAGCCCGAGCCGAAAGCCGCGAAGAAAAACCGCAGGCGCGCCGAAAAACCCGCTCCCGCGCAGCAGGAAGCGGCACCGGCGCAGATCCTGCCGGCGCCCGCGCCTTCCGCGAAGCGGAAGAAGAACCGCAAGGCCGAAAAGTCCGCGTCGCCGCTGAAGATCATGGCGCTCGGCGGACTGCACGAGATCGGCAAGAATCTGTACGTATTCGAGTATGAGAACGATATGATAATCGTCGACGTAGGGCTCGAGTTTCCCGATCAGGATATGCTCGGCATAGACGTCGTCATCCCCGACTTTACCTATCTTCTCAACAACCGCGAAAAGATCCGCGGCATAATCATCACCCACGGCCACGAAGACCACATCGGCGGCCTGCCTTATCTGATGAAGGAGCTGGATACGACTATCTACTCCACCAGAATGACGCAGGGGCTCATCGAGGCGAAGTTCGTCGAGCACGGGCTGAAGGGCAAAGTCAATATGAACACCGTAAAGGCGGGCGACGTCATAAAGCTCGGCTGCTTTGAAGTCGAGTTCATCACCGTCAACCACTCGATCCCGGACGCCGTCGCGCTTGCGATAAAGACTCCGGTCGGAACGCTCGTCCACACCGGCGACTTCAAGATCGACACCACCCCGACGCAGGGCGAAATGATAGACCTCGCGCGCTTCGGCGACCTCGGAAACGAGGGCGTCCTCGCACTGCTGATGGATTCCACGAACGCCGAACGCCCCGGTTATACGATGAGCGAGCGCCGCGTCAGTCAGTCGCTCGAAAACATCTTCAAAAACGCCGAGGGCAAGCGTATCATAATCGCGACGTTTTCCTCGAACGTCTACCGCGTGCAGCAGATAATCGACATCGCCGCCGCGCTTGGCAGAAAGGTCGCGCTTTCCGGCAGGAGCATGGTCAACGTGACCGCCATAGCCGAACAGCTCGGCTACATCAAGCTGCCCGCGGGCGTCCTGCTCGATATAAACGCTCTTGATAAGTATCCGAAGGATCAGACGGTGATAATCACCACCGGGTCCCAGGGCGAAACGATGTCTGCGCTTTACAGAATGGCGTATTCCGACCACCGCAAGGTAGTTGTTTCGGAGGACGATCTGATCGTGCTTTCCTCCAACCCGATCCCCGGCAACGAGAAATTCGTCACGAACATAGTCAACGAGCTGATGAAGCTCGGCTGCTCGGTCGTCTACGAATCGCTCGCGGAGGTGCACACCTCCGGCCACGCCTGCCAGGAGGAGCTCAAGCTTATGCTCGGACTCGTAAAGCCGAAGTTCTACATCCCGGTGCACGGCGAATACAAGCATCTGAAAAAGGCGCAGATGCTCGGCGAAAGCATGGGCATACCGACCGAGAACATAATCATCGCCGATAACGGGAAGGTGATCGAGCTGACGCCCGACTCCGCCGTTATCAAAGGCGAAGTTCAGACCGGCAGCGTCTTCGTGGACGGCACGAGCGTCGGCGACGTAGGCGCGATAGTTATGCGCGAACGCAGGCAGCTCGCGTCGGACGGTCTCATCGTCGTCGCGGTCTCCGTCGACAAGCAGACGGGATATCTGATGTGCGAGCCGGAGATAATCAGCCGCGGCTTCGTCTATATGCGCGAGTCTGAGGAGCTGCTCGGGCAGCTCAAGGAGCTTGTCGTCGAATGCGTAACGCGCAACGCGACGATAGGCGTCCACGACTACAATGCGTTGAAAACCGTTGTGCGCGACGAGCTTTCGAAGGCGATATTCAAACAGAGCAAGCGCACGCCGATGATCATTCCGGTCATCGCAAGGGTATAAGCGGGGAAGTATTTATGGCGGAAATATCAAATAACGACAGGCTTATACTGTTTTTCTGCGCAGTGCCTGACGATGTAATGAAATGCTGGGATCAGTATGCGGCCGACAGCCACAGGATACTCTTTTTCGCCCGCGGCGGCGCGGAGCTATCGGTAAACGGAGAGAACGTGACGGTCGAAGAGAGAACGATCGTCTTTCTGAGAGATACCGATCTTTGCGAGTTCCCGCAGGAATGGCGCGAAGGCTCCGCGAAGCAGCATATCGAGTGTTACACGGCGTTTATAGGAAGCGTGCATTATGATTCCGTGAAACGGCTTCTCAACGAGCAGCAGGCGTTCGAGGCATACGAGGCTTCGGGCATACCGCCGGTTTTTAAGCTTGACGACATCCAGTGCGATAAGATAATACGCGAGATGAAGGACTTCAATCAGTCGGACGATGTTTCGGCTGTAGACCATCTCAACGTCACGCGCCTGCTTGCCGCAAGGCTCTATTATTCGTTCGTAGTCAGGGGCAACAAGCCCGCGGCGCGTTTTGCGGATGCGCCGGACTGGTTCAACGACTACTACGAGTTGATCGGTAAGCCGCAGGTGTTTACGCTCCCGTTTGAAGAGATAGTCGCGCTGTCTGGCAAGACGAGGGAACATCTTTCCCGCGTTTTCAAAAGCCGGACCGGCGTAAACATCTCGGATTTTATCGTATCAAAGCGCATAAACTACGCCTGCGTTCTGCTCCGCGACGAGAAGGCGACTTTGCAGGACGTCATAGCAAAATGCGGCTTCACCAATACCGGAACGTTTTACAGCAACTTCAAGAAGAAGACGGGAGAGTCTCCCGAACGCTACCGCAAGACGCTTTTGGCGGCGGAATCCATCGGAGGCGGAAAAAAGCGTACATACGGCGAATGAGCGCCGAACCGATAACAAGTTGAAAAAGCAACAGCCCCTCGCCGGTTTTCGCAGGCGAGGGGCTGTATTATACGCTATTTTATCACACCGGGTTCGCCGTCGCGGCGAAGACCCACTTGTTGCAGTGGATATCCGGCTTTTCGCCGTCTCCGCGGCAGTCGAGACGGAGACGTTCCTCATTAAGCTCCGGCAGCTCATCGAGCTTGCCGTCGAGGTATTCGTCAATGCGGCGCATCATAGTTATGAAGCGGCTGCGCAGTCCGCCGAGGCGCAGGTCCTCGACCTCGAATCCGAAGGTCTTGCTCTCGGTATACCACTGTGTGCGGAAGGTCTCGAAAAACTGCTCGAACGCCGCGAACGCCGCCTCGATTTCGCCGTCGCGCAGGCGTTTCAGTTCGGCTTTGTCGCCGGAGTCGTACGCCGGTTTAAGTTTGAGCGCGAGGCCGAGCTTTTCGGAAAGGTAGCGGCAGAGGGCGGCGGAGTTGTCGAAAATGTAGCGCCATTCGGGGTTGCGGTCTGCGGCGCACGAGAGATACTGCGCGTACTTCGCATAGGTCTCCGGATAGTCGGCGCCGATATGCTTATCCGCCATCCCGATGAACGGATCTCCGTAGACGAGATACTTCGCGGGATTGAGGTCTGTCGGGCTGTCGAAGTTGCCGGCGGGCAGCTGCGGCATATCCAGCATCATGAAGTCCTGCATCTCGCCGCCGACGCAGGTGCGGAAGCGGCGCGCAGCGCGTTCCTCGCTTACGTCGCCGGTGAAGCACCCTTCGGCGTATAGCTGGAAGACGGGCAGCACGGCGAAAAAGGGGCATTCGCAGCCGTTGTCGCCCCACGCGGTTATGAGAATGTCATCCACGCCGTGCTCGAAGCAGCTTGCGATCGCAGGCTTGCTGCGGGTGAAGCTGTAGTGATTCAGCGGCGCAAAGCCTACCCATTTCCACGCGCCGCCTGCGAAGGCGACGGGGTTGTCAAACTTTTGGTGCATCTCTATAACGCCGTCGTATATGCGCTTGTCGCCGTTGTAGTAATCCCAGTAGACGAGAGTCATATTCTTCGGCGGAACGTCGTGTATATCGGCGGGCAGGGAAGCGGCCGTGTCGTATCTGCTGCGCGGGTTGCCGTCCGCGTCGCAGTTGAAGAGCATATCGCTCCACATCATCGGCGAGAGTCCGTATTTATCGCATATGTCGCAGACCTTTTTCAGGTGCTTGCGCATTATCGAGGACTTTACCTCAATCCCATGACGTTCCTTATACTTTCCCTGACCGACCATCCACGCCTCGTCCATACCGACGTGTATGCGGCGGGACGAGAAGTCCTCAGAGCAGGTTCGTATCATCTTTTCGATAAGTTCGTAGGTTTTCGGCTCGTCGACCAGCAGGATGTCAAATATATCGCAGACGGGGTTGTACGTTTCCCACTTCATCACCTCGCCGAGATGGGCGAGCGTCTGGATGCAGGGAACAAGCTCGAGTCCGAAGCGGCATGCGTATGCGTCGATCTCGCGCAGCTCCGCATGGGAATACCTGCCGCGCATATAGCCGAAGTAGGGCTCGCCGTCGAGCGTGTAGGTGTCCTCGGTATAGAGCATCAGCATATTATGCCCCATCAGAGCGATGTGGCGGATCATTTTTTTGAGCGAAGACACAGTCAGCACGCCGTTGCGCGAGCAGTCGAGCATAGGACCGAGGGACTTGTGCCGCGGAGTCTCGCTGATTTCGCAGTCGCCGTCCGTTTCGGCAAGCAGTCCGAGCGCACGGAAGAAAAACGCGGGCTCGGAGTACGCGACGACGGCGGAGCCGCCTTCGCGCTTTACGGACAGCCCGCGCGTTTCGGTTTTTTCGGCGGTCAGCTTGAGAGCGTCCGCCGATTCTTCGATTTTGAGTATGCCGAGCAGCTCGGCGGCGGGGGAACGGAGTTCTTCGGGAAGCGCTGAAATGTCAAGCTTCAAAGTGAGCCTCCTCTCGACTCAGTCGTTTGCGTTTTTTTGTTTGAATGCAAGTTTTACGGATACGAGTACCGCGAAGACTGCGATGAGCAGACAGGCGAAATCAAAGCCGGAAACGGCTTCAAAGAACGAAACGTTTTTATCGGTGACCGCTTCCGCAACCGCCGGAATGACGGTCATGCAGGAAAACAGCGCCGCGGGCAGCGAAAGCCCGACGACCACCGCGGTCGATGCCGTAAAGCCCTTTGCGGTCGATTTGAAGAAATAGAGCAGGAACATCACCGTGCTTGCCGTCATCAGCACGTGGTAATAGTGGGCGGATATATTCGCGACGCGCGTGTATCCGAGAAACTCGTACGCGAGCTTGACGAGCAGCCAGATCAGCGGGATCAGCGCAAGCAGCAGCGAGAGTTTGTATTTGAAGTCGAAGCCGGTGAATATCTGACACGCAAAGATGACTATTACTATCGCCGAAATGAATTCGAACACTCCGAGCAGCAGTGCGAACGCGTCAAACGGCGTGTCGGAGAGGACGTTTTCCAGCACCTTTTGCACTGCGTCGAAGCCGAAAGCGATTGCGGCGGCAAAAAGCACTGCGCCCGACGCTTTCGGGGCGACCGTTTCGCCGCCGTTATCCTTGCGCGTAAGTATCATAACGACGACTGCGAATACTATCGCGAGTATCGAAATCAGCGCCGCAAAGGTGAATTTCTGTCCTCCGAGCATCACGTGCGGAAATGAATCGTCACTCAGCGAGAGCAGGCGTAGAACAGTTCCGGCAACGCAGAAGACGGGCGTTGCTATGACGAGGGATTTTCTCATATTGTTTCCTCCGATTTGAGCCGCGTGCGCGGCGGATGCGTTATCCTCTTTCCGAGAGGGGGGTGTAAGGGGCTTTTTTCAGTACTGACATATACGCCGGACGGATTATTCTGTTGGAGACGGTTATCTCTTCGATGCGGTGGGCGCACCAGCCGGCGATACGCGCCGTTGCAAATATCGGCGTGAAGAGTTCGCGCGGCAGGTTGAGCATCGTATAGACAAAGCCGCTGTACATATCGACGTTGGCGCATATGGGTTTGTCGTTCTGCTTGACCTCGGCGAAGGCCGTAGGCGCGAGGCGTTCGACGGATTCGATGAGCTTGAACTCGTCGAGCATATCCTTCTTCTCCGCGAGGGAGGAGGCGTACTTCTTGAGCAGCACGGCTCTCGGGTCGGAGAGGGTGTATACGGCGTGTCCCATTCCGTAGATGAGGCCGCTGCCGTCGCCCTTTTCGTGGCGCAGGATTCCTTTAAGATACTCGAGCACCTCTTCGTCGTCTTTCCAGTCGGAGACACCGGACTTGATATAGTCCATCATCTCCGTGATCTTGAGGTTCGCGCCGCCGTGCTTGAAGCCCTTGAGCGCGCCGACCGCCGCGGAAATCGCGGAGTACGTGTCGGTTCCGGAGGAGGAGAGCACTCTGCAGGCGAAGGTGGAATTGTTGCCGCCGCCGTGCTCGGCGTGAAGCATCAGGCAGACGTCGAGCAGCGTCGCTTCTTCCTCGGAGAAGTGCATATCGGGGCGCAGGAAGGTCAGCAGGCATTCCGCGGTGGAGAGGTTCTTCGGTATCGGGTGCAGATACATGCTCTGGTTGTCGTAATGCCTGCGTTTGGACTGGTAGGCGTATGAAACGATCGTAGGCACCCTCGCGATTATTTCGATCGACTGACGGAGCAGCGTTTCAAGGTTGACGTCGTCGGGGTTCGGGCAGTAGGAGTATAGGTTGAGTATCGCGCTTTCCAGCTTGTTCATTATATTGCGGCTGGGGGTCTTGATAAGCACGTCCTCGATGAAGCCGTGCGGAAGCTCGCGGCACTCGTCTATCGCCGCGCGGAAATCGTCGAGCTGCTTCTGTGTGGGCAGGGAGCCCATCAGCAGGAGGTATTCCGTCTCCTCGAAGCCGAAACGGTCGTCGGCTCTCGCGCCCGCGACGAGTTCATTGACGTCGATGCCGCGGTATATGAGCTTGCCTTCCTCGGGAACTTTCTCGTTTTCGTTTATGACGTAGCCGTGGACGTTGCAGATGTTCGTCACGCCGGCGACGACGCCGGAACCGTCGCTGTTGCGGAGTCCGCGCTTGATGCGGTAGTTGTCGCGTGCGTAGCGTTCAACGTCGATGTTGTTATATTTGTCGTGTTCGCCGCATAGAGTCTCTATGTAGTCGTCCGACAGCAGGGGTTTTCTTTCTGCCATAAGGGTCGCTCCTTGTGCGTGTATGATTATACACATTTATTCTACTACTTATTATCGCAACAGTCAACAAAAAATTACCACGGAAATCCGTTTTTTGAAAGGAAAAAGCAATGAAAAGGATACTCGCCGTCTGTTTCTGTTACGCCGCGGTGCTGTTCGCGGTGCCGTTTTTCGTTTCGCGGCCGGGCGCCGCGTCCGCGGAGAAGGGGGAAGCCGCTTCGCCGCCTGCGTGGGGAGACACACTGAAGGTCTATAACCATAAAACGGACAAGGTCATGTTGCTTGACGCCTTCGACTACGTCGTCGGAGTCGTCGCTGCTGAGGTGCCCGCGACCTACGAGCCGGAGGCGCTGAAGGCGAACGCCGTCGCCGCGTATACCTACGCGATACGCAAGAAGGAGTACACCGAGGCGCACCCCGGTTACGCCGAAAACGAGCACAAAGGCGCTCACGTCTGCACGAACTACGCCCACTGCAAGAGCTGGAAAAGCGAGGAAGAGCAGCGCGAGATGTGGGGGAGCAAATACGATGAATACCGCGCTCGCGTCGAGGACGCAGTCCGCGCCGTCTACGGCGAAACGCTGCTGTACGAAGGCGAACCCGCGCTGACGGTATTCTATTCGATATCGGCGGGCTCAACGGCGGCGTGCAGGGACGTCTGGGGCAACGACGTGCCGTATCTGCAGAGTGTAGACAGCAGTTGGGACGAAAACGAAAAGGGTTTTTTGTCGACCGTAACGCTTTCCGACGCGGAGGTGAAGGAGAAGCTCGCGGACTGCGCGCTTCCCGACGCGCCGGAAGAGTGGCTGACCGTGACCGACCGCGCGGAAAGCGGCTACGTCCGCGCCGTAACGGCGGGGGATAAGACCTTCACCGGCGGCGAAATACGCAAGCTGTTCTCGCTGCGCTCGAATTGCTTCGAGATCGCGCACGCGGACGGAGCTTTCACTTTCACCGTCAAGGGCTACGGCCACGGAGTCGGCATGAGTCAGACCGGTTCGCAGGCGATGGCGCTCGCGGGCAGCGGCTACCGCGATATACTTTATCACTACTATCCGGGCACGGTGATCGCCGAGCGATACGAGCCCGCCGAAAAAGCGGAATAATTATTTGCATTTTCTATTGAAATACGCGGCGAAAAATAGTATCATATAGTAGTTGAGAAAAACCCTTGAACGCGAAAGGGGAATGAAAATGCACGAGTATTACGAAAGCCCGCTCTGCAAGCGCTACGCGGGGAAGGAAATGAAGCGCGTCTTTTCCGACGACGTTAAGTTCGCGACGTGGCGAAAGCTCTGGATCGCGCTCGCGGAGAGCGAAAAGGAGCTCGGACTGCCGATAACCGACGCGCAGATCGCCGAGTTGAAGGCGCATATTGACGATATCGACTACGACTTCGCCGCCGCCAAGGAGAAGGAAGTCCGCCACGACGTTATGGCGCACGTCCACACCTACGGAGAGAAATGCCCGAACGCAAAGGGGATAATCCACCTCGGCGCGACGTCCTGCTACGTCTGCGACAACGCCGACGTTATCATTCAGCGGCAGGCGATGCTGCTGATAAAGCGCGAACTGCTCGCGGCGATAAGAGCGGTAGCGGAGTTCGCGGAGAAGTACAAGGGCGTTCCGACGCTCGCGTATACGCATTTTCAGGCTGCTCAGCCGACCACCGTCGGCAAGCGCGCGACGCTCTGGCTGCAGGATCTGCTGATGGATCTCGCGCAGGTGGACTTCGCTGTAATGAATATGAAGCTGCTCGGCTGCAAGGGTACCACCGGAACCGCGGCGAGCTTCCTCGAGCTGTTCGACGGCGACGCTGCGAAGGTAGAGGAGCTCGAGAAGCGCATCGTCGCGAAGCTCGGCTTCGACTCCGCGTACGCCGTCAGCGGCCAGACCTATACGCGCAAGGCGGATTTCGCGCTGCTTTCGGTGCTTTCCGGCATCGCGCAGAGCGCGCATAAGTTCTCTAACGATATCCGCCTGCTTTCGCATCTGAAAGAGGTGGACGAGCCGTTCGAGAAGGGGCAGGTCGGCTCCTCCGCGATGGCGTACAAGCGCAACCCGATGCGCAGCGAACGCATCGCTTCGCTTGCGCGTTACTGCATCTGCGATCTGACCAACCCCGCGATAAACGCCGCTTCGCAATGGCTCGAGCGCACGCTCGACGACTCCGCGAACCGACGCATCGCGATACCGGAAGCGTTCCTGTGCGTCGACGCGATCCTCGCGCTGTATATCAACGTCGTTTCCGGTTTGAAGGTCTATCCGAAGATGATGGAAAAGCACCTCAAAGAGGAACTGCCGTTTATGGCGACAGAAAACATACTTATGTACTGCGTTTCCCGCAAGGGAGGAGACCGCCAGCGGCTTCACGAGGCGATACGCCTTCACTCCGTCGCCGCGGCGGAGCAGGTCAAGCTGAACGGCGGCGAAAACGACCTGCTCGAGCGCATCCTCGCGGACGCGACCTTCGGGCTGACGCGCGAAGAGCTTGACGGAATCCTCGACGCGGGCGGTTTCACCGGTCTCGCCGAGAAGCAGACGGAGGATTTCCTCGCGGGTCCCGTCAAGGCGGCGCTGGACGCGAACGCGGGTTTCGAAGCGGTCGACGTCGAGATAAACGTGTGACGCTGTACGAATAAAAAAACAACGGCTTGAAGCTATTGCTTCAAGCCGTTTTCTTATTCTGCAATTCAGTTGCTGCTGTTTGAAATGCCTTCGATAACGAGGTCGATCTGCTTTGAATACATCTCGCGGACCGAGAGCCACGAGCGGTTGTTCTCGACCGAGTCGAGGATGAAATCCCAGGTGTCCGATAACTCGACAAAGGTGTATTTGTTCTCATAATAGCGCGGCTTGCGCATTCGCAGGAACTGCTCGGTCGACCAGTTGTTCAGCTCGCACTGCGCGTTAGTGGAAACGGTGTCGAGCTCGGGAGTCTGCTTGTAAAAGTTGAAGATCTCAATAAACGCCAGCGCGGCTTCCGTATCCTTCGCGCCTATCGGTATTGCGTGCCCGGAAAGCGCGTAGTCCTGTCTCGGGCCGAGGTCGAGACGGGAGTTCGTCGGCGCGGGCACGAAGTCGATCGTTCCGCTCAGATTCATCTCCGCAAAGGGCGCGGACATCGAAAGCCAGTTGCCGTACCAGAGCATCGCGAGCTTTCCCGAGGCGAAGTAGGGGAGCGCCTTGTCCTGCTTGCAGGTCACTCGCGAAACGTTGATCTGTTCGTTGAGGTAGGAGATCGCGTCCGTCACGGCGTCGCTGCCGACCGTGTTTACGTATCCGTCGCCGGACTTGACCGAGAGCTGCGCGTCGAACATCGCGAATACCTGCCGCATCCACGTGTGGTCGTAGCCGAAGCCGTAGAGCTGCACGGCGCCGTCCTGCCTGACGGTCAGCCGCTTGCATATGCTGTCGAACTTATCGAGCGTCCATTCGCCTTTATCGTAGAGCTCTATCGGATCCTCGACGCCGCGTTCCGAGAATATGTTCTTGTTATACCAAATGAAGTAGTTGGAATTGAACTCGGGCGCGATGAGTATCTGCCCGTTGTACCTGACCGTGTCAAGGAAGGGCTTCAGGTCGATCCAGTTGCGGCTGTCCCAGTCTATCAGACCGGTAAGGTCGGTAAAAAGTCCCTGGCGCATAATGCCGGCAACGTCGCCGTCGCGGACTTTGTACAGATCGGGCGCGTTTTCCGCGAGGACCATAGACTGCAGCTTCGTTCCGCATTCGGCGTAGGGCGCCGTAATGAATTTTACCTGCGGGCCGCCGTATTTTCGCAGGTAGCTGACCATATGTATCGAGTCGGGCGTATCCGCGTCCCAGTGGCTGAGCAGGGAAACGGTGCGACCGGTCATTTCATACTGCGGCGTGACATATGGCGTGCCGTCTTCGTCGACGAAGGTTTCGACCTCGCCGAGATCGAGTTCGGTCAAACCGGGCTGGTAGCTCATATCGATACCGTCGCCGCTCGAAGCCGCTGAAGAGTCTGTCGGCAGATTCGGCTTGGCGGGCGTACGGGAACAAGCCGCGCACGCGCATAACGCGCATAGAGCGACCAGAAGGGCGGGTATTCGTTTTTTTACCGTGTTTGTCATTTTGCCGCCTTTCACGGAAATCGTTCCGCAAACTAAATCATTATAATTTTATACGTAAACCGCAATATTTTCTTGTCGGTGGGTGATATTTTTACCGTTCGGTGATATTTGTTTCGTGAAATGTTTGTTAAAATTGATAGGCCGGTTCGACTGACTGCGGTGAGGGTTGTGAAAAGAAAACGAAAATATTGATATTTTTATATTTGTGAAAATAACTATTGTAAATCTTCGCCGTATTTGTTATAATCATACTATCAGTAATTATGGGTTACTATGAAGAATTGTACCCGAAATGTACCCGGCGCCGCGCGCCGGTATGAGGTGATTATTTGAAAAACAAACTGTTCAGATTTCTGAATACGGACTTGATTTTCCAGCTTTGCGTATACACCGCGATATGCGTCGTGTGCTATATTTTCATGGGCTTCACGAAGCTGTTCTTCATCGTGCTCGGGATCGTGCTTTTCGGGCTGCTTGTGCAGATGCTTCGCAAGTGGGCTATCTCGCGCAACGTCGTCTCGAAGCTGAAGAGCCTTGTCCGTACGCTCGAGACCGCGGAGAGCGGATCCGATTCGATGTTCCCGATGCCGACCGTCATAGTCGGAAAAAACGGGAATATCGCGTGGTACAACGAGCTTTTCTTTGCATACGTACTGGGCGGAGCGGACGCGATGGATTCGCCGTTCTCCGCGATAACGGGCGAGCTTGACTACCGTGCGCTCGGAGTCGACACCGGCGCGGGCGAATGCTGCTTCGACGGCAGGTATTACATGGTTTACGCCGCGGGCAACAACAGCCGCAGCGAAAAGATGCGCGCCTATTACTTCTCCGATATAACCGAGCTGAAGGAGACCGCCATCGAATACGAACTGAGCAGACCCGCGGTCGCGCACATCTCCTTCGACAGCTACAACGAGCTGATGAAGAGCGTCAAGGACAGCGAAAAGACGATACTCGCCGGCCGCATGGAGCTCATCGTCCACGAGGGGCTCGAGAAGTACGGCGGCGCGATGCTGAAGACCGCGCCCGATCACTACGTGCTTGTTTTCGAGCAGCGGCACATTCCGGAAATGAAAGAAGCAAAGTTTGACCTGCTCGACAAGACGAGGGAGCTTTCCGGCGGTGAAAACTCGCTGTCGACCATCTCCATCGGCATCGGCTACGGAGGCGACGGCTTCGCCGCCTGCGACGAAATGGCGGTGGAAGCGCTGGATATGGCTCTCGGCAGAGGCGGCGATCAGGCGGCGCTCCGCAACGCCGACGGCTTCGAGTTCTACGGAGGCAAGTCCCGCGGAGTCGAGAAGCTGACGAAGGTCAAGACGCGCGTCATCGCCACCGAAATACAGGGCGTTATTTCAGACTCCGACAACTGTCTGATTATGGGACATAAGTACTCGGATTACGACGCCATAGGCTCGGCGATCGGAATGTACCGCGCCTGCATAAACACGGGTAAGCAGGCTCACATCGTCGTAGACAAGAACTCCACGCTCGCGGGTGACATGATCGAAGCGTACGGAGAAATGAGCGAATACAGACACGTCTTTGTCGCTCCGGATAAGGCGGCCGACCTGATAACTCAGAATACGCTGCTGATAGTCGTTGACGCGCACCTTATCGAGCATATAGAATCGAAGCGCATTTACGACGCCTGCGAAAAGGTCATAGTCATCGACCACCACCGCAAGGGAGTCGACTACATCGACAGAGCCGCGGTTTTCTGCCACGAGCCGTTCGCGTCGTCTGCCAGTGAAATAGTCACCGAGCTCGTGCAGTATATGAACAACGTCCAGCTTATAAAGACCGACGCCGAAGCGCTGCTGACCGGCATAATGCTCGACACCAAAAAGTTCTCCGTCCGTACCGGCGTGCGCACCTTCGACGCGGCTGCGTACCTGAAAAAGTGCGGCGCCGACTCCGCCGAGGCGCAGAAATACTTTGCCAAGGATATGCGCGAGTATAAGTTCATGTACGAGGTCATCTCGAACGCGAGGGAATACAAGGGCTGCGCGATCGCGGTCTGCCGAGGTAAACGCGCCGCCGAATACAAGGTCATGGCGGTGCAGGCGACAGACGAGCTGCTGAACATAAACGAATTCAAGGCCTCGTTCCTCGTCTACGAGGAAAGCTACGGAGTCAGCGTATCCGCCCGTTCGATGGGCGCGATAAACGTTCAGGTCATAATGGAAAAGCTCGGCGGCGGCGGCCATCACACTATGGCGGGCGCGCAGTTCGAGAACGCTTCGGTGGACGAGATCTACGAGCGGCTCTGCGACGCCATCGACGAGTATATGAAGGTCAACAAGTAGTTTTAAGAAAGGGAGACGCGCTATGAAGGTCATACTCAAAGAAGACGTAAAGGGCTCCGGCAAAAAAGGCGAGCTCGTGAACGTGGCGGACGGTTACGCCCGCAATTTCCTCATTCCCAAGGGGCTGGCGATCGAAGCCAACGCGACGAACCTCAACGTTTATAACGAACAGAAGGCCGCCGCGAAATACCGCGCCGACGAGGAGAAAAAAGAAGCGGAGCGCATAGCGGGAATGCTGAACGGCGCGAAACTGACCGTCAACATCAAGGCGTCCAAAAACGGCAAGCTTTTCGGCTCGCTGACATCCAAGGAGGTCTCCGCGGCGATTTCCGAGCAGTTCGGCGTCGACGTAGACAAGCGCAAGATCGAGCTGCCCGCCGTCAAGGAAGTCGGCGAAACGGAAGCTAAGCTGAAACTGTATCAGGGCATTTCCGCCGCTCTTAAGATCGACGTTGTCGGGCAGGAGTTCTGATCGTCCTTCCGCTCGCAAATAACAGCACAGACAGAAGGTGTTCAAGTGGCATTTGAAGATATAAAATACCCTTACAGCCTCGAGGCTGAGCAGGCGGTGCTCGGCGCTCTTGTGGTGGATCCGGATCTTATCAACGATATAGCTCTGCTGCTTCATCCGGACTGTTTCTATATACAGGAGCATGCGGCGATCTATGAGATCCTGATAAAGATGAGCGATCTCAACAAGCCGATAGACTTCGTCACGCTGCTCGAGGAGGTCAAGGCGGCGGGCGTTTACCGCGACGACGACGAGGCGAAGGAATACCTCGTCAACCTTGCGCAGACCGTCCCGACGTCGCACAACGTCAAGAACTACGCCAAGATAGTTGCGGACGACTATATCCTGCGTTCGCTGATTACCGCCTCCCGCGATAATATAAACGACGCCACCGACAGGGGAGCCGAAGTCCGCGAGGTAATGGATTCCGCCGAGAACCGTATCTACGGCATAATGAACGACCGCAACCGCATCCGCCTGACTCCCATAAGCGAGGCGATGCAGGCTTCGCTCAAGAGCATGGAGGATCTTTCCGACCCCGAGAAGCGCGGAGATATAATGGGCGTCAAGACCGGTTTTTCATCCATCGATCAGTACATAACCGGTATGAGGAAGTCCGATCTCGTGTTCGTCGCCGGCCGCCCCGGCTTCGGTAAAACGTCTCTCGCGCTGAACATTGCGACAAACGTCGCCAAAGCTGGTAAAGGCGTCGCGTACTTCTCGCTCGAAATGTCCGCCGAACAGCTCGCGACGAGGGTGCTTGCGAGCGAGGCGATGGTGGACAGCAAAAAAATGCTCCGCGGCGAGCTTGAGGACGAGGACTGGATAAAACTCTCCAACGTCTGCGGATCGCTTTCAAAGGCGCCGATCTACTTCGACGACACCTCAAACATAACCATCACGGAGATGAAGGCGAAACTCAGACGCTTGAACAGTATAGGAAAAATAGGACTTGTGATAATCGACTACCTGCAGCTGATGTCCACCGGCAGGCACAGCGACAACCGCGCCAACGAAGTTCAGGAGCTGACCAGAAATATGAAGACGATGGCCAGCGAGCTCGGAGTCGCGGTGCTCTGCTGCGCGCAGCTCAACCGCGAAGCGGCGAAGCGCTCAATGAGCACGAAGGGTGAAACGAGGCCGGTGCTTTCAGACCTGCGTGAATCCGGCTCCATCGAGCAGGACGCCGATATGGTAATGCTGCTTTTCAAAAAGAACGAAAACTCCTATGAGGAGTCGGAGGATAAGGACACCGTCGAATGCATCGTCGCGAAAAACCGTCACGGCGAGACCGGCACGGGCTTGCTCCGCTGGATAGGTAAATACACGCGCTTCGTATCCATAGATACGAAAAGGGAACAGTAATGAAAGAATCGGTCCTCGAAAAAGTCAGAGCGTATATCTCCGAAACGCATATGATTTACGCCGGAGATAAGGTGCTGCTCGCGCTTTCGGGCGGAGCGGACTCCGTCGCGATGGCGCATATTATGCTGACTCTTTCGGAGGAAACGGGGTTTTCCGTCTGCGCGGCGCACCTCAACCACTGCCTGCGCGGGGAGGAATCCGACTACGACGAGCTGTTCGTCCGCAATTTCTGCGAGGCTAACGGTCTTGAACTGAAGGTCGAGCGCGACGACGTCGCCGCGCTTGCCGCCGCGTCGAAGCGCGGGATAGAGGAGACCGCGCGCGATGCGCGTTATGATTTCCTTTTCCGCGCCGCCGAGGAGTTCGGGGCGGACAGGATAGCCACTGCGCACACGCTTTCAGACAACGCGGAAACGCTGATATTCAACGTCGTCCGCGGCAGCGGTCTGAAAGGGCTCTGCGGCATTCCGGAAACACGCGGCAAGCTTATCCGTCCGTTGCTGAGGTTGACGCGCGTGGAAACGGAGGGCTATGACAGGGAGTGCGGACTGCCGTTTGTCACCGACAGTACGAACTCGGACACCGAATATACGAGGAATTATATCAGGCATGAGATAATCCCGCGCCTTACGGAACTGAATCCGGCTTTTCTGGCTTCCGTTGAAAGGCTCGCAGCCGCGGTCAAGGAGGACAACGCCTTCATTGAGCGCGAAGCGGATCGCCTTCTCGCCGTCGCAGGAGAGAAAAAGTGCGATCTTCAGACGCTTCGAGAAGCTGATCCTGCCGTTGTGAAGCGTGCGCTGTCGCGCATCTACGTCGACTTTACCGGCAGACGGCTCGACGCGAAGAATCTTAACGCATTCCTCGCGTTCGCGGTCTCGGAAGGAGACGGAAGAACGCAGCTGCCCGGCGCCTTCGCGGTCAAATACGGAGGGAAGCTCTCGCTTAGCGACTCCGCGGAGCGAAAGCAGCCGAAGCGCTTCTACCTCGCCGCCGAAAAGGCAAACGTTCTTCCCGACGGAAGGAAGGTTACAATAAGCGTCGAAAACGGAGGAACTGCGGTTGACAAATTCGCGGTGGACGCGTCGGCGATTGTCGGCGGTCTGCGGCTGAGGCTGCGTGTTCCGACGGACGAAATGCGCCTGCCGAAGCGTCCGACCAAGTCGCTGAAAAAGCTTTTTTCCGAGCAAAGGATCCCGATAGAGGAGCGCGACCGCGCCGTCGTCCTGTGCGACGACAAGGGCATAGTCTGGGTGGAAAAGCTGGGAGCGGCGGAGCGTACCGCGGCTACCGTTTTTACCGACAAGATCATAAAAATAGATATAAAACCGGAGGGGTAAAAAATGGAAAACGTAAAAATGCTCATCACCGAGGATGAGATCAAACGCAGAGTGGCCGAGCTCGGCGCGCAGATCACCGAGGACTACGCCGGAAAAAGCATACTGCTTATAGGCGTTCTCAAGGGAGCTGCGGTCTTTATGTCGGACCTTATGCGCGCGATAAATCTCCCCGTTGAGATAGATTTCATGGTCGTGTCGTCATACGGCGCCGGAACGCAGTCCGCCGGCAACATCAAGATCGTCAAGGACACCGACGTTTCCGTCGAGGGAAGGGAAGTTCTCATCGCCGAGGATATACTCGACACGGGCATCACCCTGTATAACCTCAAGGAACTACTGATCAAGCGCGGAGCGAAGAGCTTGAGAATCTGCACGATATTCAACAAACCCGCCCGCCGCAGAAGTCCGATCGAAGCCGATTACGTCGGATTCGAGGTGCCTGACGAATTCGTCGTCGGCTACGGACTCGACTACGACCAGCAATACCGCAATCTTCCTTACCTCGGAATACTCGATCCGAGCGTATACGGCGGTTGATACAGAGAATAACATTACCAAGGAGAAATGCTATGAGAAGATCAAGAGGCGGTATCGTACTGCTCGTGCTTATAGTCGGAGTGCTGCTCGCTTCGCTGCTGCTTTCGCAGGGCGGCTCGTCCGAGAAGCGTACGTATTCCGAAATAATCGACCTGTTCAAACAGGGAAAGGTCGAGAGTTATTCGCTTAATATCAGCAACGGCAAGCTCGTCTTTTTCACGAAGGAAGCGCCGACTAAAGAGGAGAGCTTTTCGCTGCCCTCCGCGTCGCTTTTTATCGACGACGTCAGAGATATAGTCAAAGAGCAGCACGATAAAGGCACGATCAAGGTATACGACTACACCAAATCGTCCGACTGGGCGGGATATCTCGTTTATATCCCTTACGTTCTGATGTTCGGTCTGATAATATTCTTCATGTTCCGCACGATGAACAACGCCAACCGCAGCGAGAACCGCGCCATGTCCTTCGGCAAGCTGAAGGTGCGTATGGCGAATAACGAGAAGAACAAAAAGACCTTTGCCGACGTCGCCGGCGCCGAAGAGGAGAAAGAGGAGCTCGCGGAGATCGTCGACTACCTCAAAAACCCGACCAAGTATATGGAGATCGGCGCGCGTATCCCGAAGGGCATACTGCTCGTCGGCCCTCCCGGCACCGGTAAAACGCTTATAGCGAAGGCGACCGCCGGAGAAGCAGGCGTACCCTTCTTCTTCATTTCCGGCTCCGACTTCGTCGAGCTGTTCGTCGGCGTAGGCGCGTCGCGCGTCCGCGACCTGTTCGATCAGGCGAAGAAGAACGCCCCCTCTATCGTTTTCGTCGATGAGATCGACGCCGTCGGCAGACAGCGCGGCGCGGGTCTCGGCGGCGGTCACGACGAGAAGGAGCAGACGCTCAACCAGCTGCTCGTCGAAATGGACGGCTTCTCGGAGAACGAGGGAGTTATCATAATGGCGGCGACCAACCGCCCCGACATCCTCGATCCCGCGCTGCTTCGTCCGGGTCGTTTCGACAGGCAGGTATACGTCAGCGCGCCCGACATAAAGGGACGTGAGGAGATACTCAAAGTCCACGCCCGCAACAAGAAGTTTGAGCCGGACGTCGACTTCAAAACGATAGCCAAGACCACGGTCGGCTTCACCGGCGCGGATCTGGAGAACCTGCTCAACGAGTCGGCGCTGCTTGCCGCGCGCGCCAACCGCAAGGTCATTTCCGCCGCGGATATCGAGAACGCCGTCATGAAGGTCGTCGCCGGCCCGGAGAAGAAGTCCCGCGTCGTTTCCGAAAAGGAGAAACGCCTGACCGCGTATCACGAAGCCGGCCACGCGATCGTTACCCACTTCCTGCCGAGCTGCGATCCGGTTCATCAGATCTCCATTATGCCCAGAGGTATGATGGGCGGCTTCACCCGTTTCCTGCCGAAAGAGGATAAGAGCTATACCTCCAAGACCGAGATGCGCGAGGAAATTTCCTCGCTGCTCGGCGGCAGAGTCGCCGAAGCGATTGCGCTGGGCGACATCTCCACCGGAGCGTCCAACGATCTTGAACGCGCCACCCGTATCGCGCGCAACATGGTCACTAAGTACGGCATGAGCGACGCGCTCGGCTCCGTGACCTTCGGCAGCGAACACGACGAAGTCTTCCTCGGCCGCGACCTGACCACGTCCAAGGTCTTCTCCGAAACCACCGCAGCCAAGATCGACGAAGAGGTCGAGAAGATCATCGGCGCCGCCTATAAGAAGGCGGAGGATATACTGAATTCCAACCGCGATAAGCTCGATGCCGTCGCCGCGCTTCTGCTCGAAAAGGAGACGATCGGCTCCGCCGAGTTCAATTCCGTATTTGCCTGATAACCGCGAAAGGACGGACACACCCTTGAACAGAACCATGAAACGCATTCTCTCGCTGCTTGCCGCTCTGGCGATATTCTCCGGAACGGCTGTTTCCGCGTCCGTGCTCAACCCCATAGCCGACGACCGCGATTCCATGATCGCAGCGATAGACGACGGTTTGCGCGAAGCGTTCGGCAGCGGCGAAAGCGAGGTGGATTTCGCCATAACCGGCGCCTTCGTTTCGCAGTTCAGGGCGACGGACGAAAAGTTCGAGCCGGAAGAGGAGTACTTCACGTCCAAAAACCCGATTCTGAAGTATAAATACACCGCCGGCAACGACTATATCGGTCTGAAGATGTCGAGAGTCGACTGGAAGGTCAGCTATACTTTTGATCCGCAGACGTCGGCGGTCGACACATTCAACGTCGTATGCCTCGTCGAGAAGTGGCATGAGACGCCGAAGGAGACGGAATACGTTGAGAAATACGCGCGGGAAAATATCGCGGCGATCCTCAACGGCGCGGAAACTGAATACGATAAAGTCAAGAACATCCACGACTGGATGATACTTAATTTCGATTACGCCTACAGCGACACCTATAACGCCAAGTCGCATTCCGCTTACGGGATGCTTACCAACGGCAGGGGAGTATGTTCGGCGTACGCCCTGCTTTTCGACGTGCTTTGCCGTACCGCCGGTCTGAATACGCGCATCGTCTTTTCTGAGAAGACCTACGCGGTGACGAGCAGCACGTTTTACGTTCACTGCTGGAACATGGTCGAGGTCGACGGTAAGTGGTACCACATCGACGTGACGTGGGACGATCAGCCGCACCTCGGCAACGGAGTGGTTTATAATTATTTTCTTAAAAGCAGCGACTACTTCCTGAAAAACAGCCACCTCTGGGACGACCGCGAGGAAGGCCTCGGCACGCCGTATCCGGAAGCGAAGCGCAATCACTGGAACGCGCCCGGCGCGTCCGGCAGCGACAACATCACGCGTCCGATCGAGGGCGATAAGCCGAAGGTGGTCGAGCGCGCTATAGGCCTTGAATCGAGCGTTCCGGAGCCGGTCGAGCTTGACGAAAGCTCTTCTGCCCCGGAGCCGGCGGCGAGCTCGGCGTCTTCCGAAGGCGCCGCCGCGGTCGGCAGCTCCTCGCCGCTGCTGTTCATCCTTGCCGGCGCGGCGTTCTGCGCCGCGGTCGCCGTTGTCGCGGTAGTTATCGTCCGCGGCAGGAAGAAGCGTTCCGCGTCCGCTCGGGAGGTAAAGTCCGATGAAACTCCGAAGAGTAGCGGTGTTTACGATTCCTACGATTCTTACGATGGGTTTGACAGCTGATGCGTTATTACGATCCGGAATACGAGAATAAAGTCAGAGAGTTCGTCGAGGGCTCCGGCCGTAAGGCGTACATAAAGACCTACGGATGCCAGCAGAACGTCAGCGATTCCGAAAAGATCGCCGCGCTCGCGCAGAATATGGGCTACGAGCTCTGCGATTCGCCGGAGGGCGCGTCGCTCGTCGTTTTCAACACCTGCGCCGTGCGCCATTCCGCCGAGCAGAAGATACTCGGCAACGTCGGACTGCTCCACGCACTCAAGGAAAAGAACCCCTCCATGATAACCGTACTCTGCGGCTGTATGACCCAGCAGGAGCATATGGTGGAGGATATAAAGAAACGCTATTCCTTCGTCGATATAGTCATCGGCACGTCGGCGATCCACGAGCTGCCGCGGCTTATCTTCAGCCGCCTGACCGGAGGCAAGAAGATACGCGCGCTTTACGACGAATCAGGCGAGATAGTCGAAGGCATCGGCAACGTGCGCAACGAGGATTTCCGCGCCTTCGTGCCGATAATGTACGGCTGCAACAACTTCTGCACCTACTGCATCGTGCCTTACGTGCGCGGCAGGGAACGCAGCCGCCGCGCGGAAGACGTGCTCGCCGAGGCGAAGAAGCTCGTCGCTTCCGGCTGCCGCGAGATAACGCTGCTCGGGCAGAACGTCAACTCCTACCGCGAGCCGGAAACGGGTGAGAACTTCCCGCAGCTGCTCCGCAGGGTGGCGCGTATCGAGGGGGATTTCAAGATCCGCTTTATGACCTCGCACCCGAAGGACGCGTCGGACGAGCTTATCGACGTTATCGCGTCCTGCGACAAGCTCGCCAAGCACATACACCTTCCGGTGCAGTCGGGCTCCGACCGCATCCTGAAGGCGATGAACCGAAAATACACCCGCGCCGACTACCTCGCGCTCGTAGGGCGCGCGAGGGAGCGTATAGACGGGCTCTGCATAACCTCCGATATGATCGTCGGCTTCCCCGGCGAAACTGAGGAGGACTTCGCGGATACGCTCTCCCTCGTCGACGAAGTGGGGTACGATTCGCTTTTCACCTTCCTTTATTCGATAAGGGAAGGCACTCCGGCCGCGAAGATGCCGGACCAGATCCCGCGCGACGAAAAGCAGCGCCGTTTCGATGCGCTCGTCGAGCTGCAGACGCGCAAGGGCTTCGAGCGCAACGCGGCGATGAAGGGGAAGGAATTCACCGTGCTCGTCGACGAAGTCAAGGGCGACTCGGAGGGCGGTATGAAGCTGCTTTCCTCCCGCACGGACGGCAACAAGATTGTCGAATTTGAGGGCCCGGCGGAGCTTTACGGAAACTACGCGCGCGTGCGCGTTACCGAGCCGATGAGCTGGCTGCTCAAGGGCGAGCTTATCGGATAAGAGATTTCAAAATAACACACAGAAACGGAAGCGAAACAATGCCGAGATCACCTATGATCCTTCAATATCTCGCCGTCAAGGAGAAGCATCCCGACCACATCCTGTTCTTCAGGCTGGGGGATTTTTACGAGATGTTTTTTGACGACGCCAAGCTCGCTTCCGGCGTGCTCGATCTCGTGCTGACCGGCAGGGACTGCGGCGACGGCGAACGCGCCCCGATGTGCGGCGTGCCTTACCACGCCTGCGACGCTTATATAGCCAAGCTTATCGCGAAGGGGTACAAGGTCGCCATCTGCGAGCAGATGGAGGACCCCGCGACCGCGAAGGGCATCGTCCGCAGGGAAGTCATCCGCATCGTCACGCCCGGCACGGTCATGAGCCCCGATTCGCTCGAGGAGGGCAAAAACAACTACATCGCCTCCGTGCATTCGTCGGAAGACGGGCTCGGAATGTGCTTCGCCGACATAACCACCGGCACTCTATGCTGCCTTACCGACGGCTCCGAGAAGCGCGCGGAGAAGATAATCAACGAGCTCGGGCGCTTTTCGCCGAGCGAGGTCATCCTTTCCGCCGCGACCAAGCCGATAAAGGAGGTAACTGACTTCCTCGACAGACGCACCGGCACGGTCATAACCTACGGCACCGGCGACGCGAATCTCGACAGCTGCATCCGCATAGTCGAGGATCACTTTCACAAAAACGTGCTCGCGCTCGGCATAAGCGCGATGCCCGCGGTGATAATCGCGCTCGGCAGTCTGCTCGACTACCTCTATGAAACGCAGATGACCGCAATCGCGAACATCACTGATATAACCTTTGTCAGCGAGGATCAGTATATGCTCCTCGACGTCAGCACGCGCCGCAACCTCGAGCTTACCGAAACGATGCGCACCGGCGAAAAGAAGGGCTCGCTGCTACACGTCCTTGACCGCACGAAGACGCCGATGGGCAAGCGTATGCTGCGCGGCTCGCTCGAAAAGCCGCTCATGAAGCCGGAATATATCCGTATGCGTCTGAACGCGGTGGAGGCGCTGCTCGCCGACAGCATAAACTTAAGCTCGCTGCGCGAAACGATGAGCGGCGTGCGCGATATCGAGCGCCTCGCCGCGCGCATTGCGTACAGGACCGCGGGCGCGAAGGAGCTTCGCGCACTCTGCCTTTCACTGATGCCGCTGCCCGAGATAAAGGCGACGCTCGGCGGCTTCGGCGACCCGATGCTTCAGTCGCTCTGCGAGTGCGTCGATCCGCTCGACGACGTCTGCTCCGATATCGACCGCACGATCACCGACGATCCGCCGGTATCCGTCCGCGAGGGCGGCTTCGTCCGCGACGGCGTGGACGCCGAGCTCGACGAGCTGCGCGGACTGCTGAAAAACCTGCGCGGCGTTCTCGCCTCTATCGAGGAGCGTGAGCGCGAAGCGACCGGTATAAAGAATCTGAAAGTCAAATACAACAAAGTTTTCGGCTACTACATAGACGTCACGAATATGTATAAGAACCTCGTGCCGGAGCATTACATCCGCAAGCAGACGCTTGTCGGCGGCGAACGCTACGTCACCGAGGAGCTCAAGGAGCTCGAGGTGAAGATCTCCACCGCGGACGAGCGTATAAACGACATAGAATACAGCGTTTTCACCGCGCTCCTCGAGAGGGTGGGGAAGCAGCTTTCGCGCATGCAGGCGACGGCTTCGGCGGTCGCGATGATCGATATGCTCTGTTCCTTCGCGGCGGTATCGTCGTCGAACAGATACGTCAAGCCGGAGATCGTCAGCGAGGGCGTCACCGAGATAACCGACGGCAGACATCCCGTCGTCGAGAATATGCTGCCGGACGGGCTATTCGTACCGAACGATACGAGGCTCGACCTCGACGGGAATATGATAGCGATAATCACCGGCCCGAATATGGCGGGCAAATCGACCTATATGCGTCAGGTCGCGCTGATAACGATAATGGCGCAGATAGGATGCTTCGTTCCGGCTTCGAAGGCGAAGATAGGCATAGCCGACAAGGTCTTCACCCGCGTCGGCGCGTCGGACGATCTCTCTATGGGGCAGTCGACCTTTATGGTCGAGATGAGCGAGGTCGCGTATATACTGAAAAACGCGACGCGGCAGAGCCTCGTCATCTTCGACGAGATCGGGCGCGGCACGTCGACCTACGACGGAATGAGCATCGCCAGAGCGGTCATAGACTACGTTGCGGACGTCACGAAGTGCCGCACGCTGTTCGCCACCCACTATCACGAAATAACCGATCTTGAGGCGGAAATGCCCTGCGTCAAGAATTACAACATAACCGTCAAAAAACGCGACAAGCTCGTTTTCCTGCGCAAGATCGTACGCGGCAGAGCGGACGACAGCTACGGCATCGAGGTCGCCGACCTCGCCGGAGTGCCCGCCGAGGTCACCGATCGCGCGCGTCAGATCTTAAAGAGCCTCGAGGCGAACGGCGTCGAGCGCCGCGCTCCCGCGCCGGTCCCGCAGCGCGAGGCCGCGGGGGAGATGGGCGCCGCGCTTCTGGAAAAGCTTCGCAGGGTGCAGGCGGATACGCTTTCGCCCATCGAGGCGCTGAAGCTGCTCTACGAGCTTTCCGCAGAAGCGAAGGAGGCTGAGAAAGAATGATAAAGGTACTCCCGAAAAACGTTTCCGAGCTGATCGCCGCTGGAGAGGTCGTCGAAAGACCGGTTTCCGTCGTCAAGGAGCTCGTTGAGAACAGTATCGACGCCGGCGCGCCGGATATCACCGTCGAGATAAAGGACGGAGGCATAACCTACATCCGCGTCAGCGACAACGGCTGCGGCATCCCGCGCGACGAGGTGCCGACCGCGTTCCTGCGCCACGCAACGAGCAAGCTGCAGAACGCCGATCAGCTCAACAGCATAGAAACCATGGGCTTCCGCGGTGAAGCCCTTGCCGCGATCTGCGCCGTTTCGCGCACCGATATGATCACAAAATGCGCTTCCGACGAGGTCGGGACCGCTGTGCGCTACGTCGCAGGCGACCTCGATTCTTGCGAGGACGCCGGTTGCCCGACGGGTACTACCGTCGTCGTGCGCGATCTGTTTTTCTCGACTCCGGCGCGTATGAAGTTCTTGAAAAAGGACGCTTCGGAAGCGGCGGCGGTCGCGTCGTTTATGGACAGAGTCGCGCTTGCGAACACCGGCATAGCGTTCAAGTTTATAAAAAACGGCGCGGAGGAAATGCGCACGCCCGGCGACGGACGCCTCGACGCAGCGATCAACGCCGTCTTCGGCAGGAAGTTTGCGGAAACGCTCGCTCCCGTAGAGGGCAACAGCTGGGGCATCGGCGTGAGCGGCTTTACGTCGCAGCCCGCGTTCCCGCGTGCGAACCGCAGTATGCAGATATTCTTCGTCAACGGCCGCCTCGTCAGGTCAAAGACCTTCACGGCCGCGCTTGACGCCTCCTACGCGAACCTCGTTCCGTCGGGCAAATTCGCGGCTTGTGTGCTGAATCTGACGCTCAACCCGGCGCTCGTCGACATAAACGTCCATCCCGCGAAGCTTGAGGTGCGTTTCACGGACGACCACGCGGTCTTTGACGCGATTTATCACGCTGTAAAGAGTGCGCTTCAGGGCAAAAAGGACGACATCGGAGTATCACCGTCCAAGGTCGTTGAGATAGGAGAGCTTAAGAGCGACGTGGTGAGCGCCGCTCCGGTGAAGAGCATTTTTGCCGCTCCGGCGGCGCATACGCCGGCGGAACAGACGCGAATACCGGAGACCGAAGCCAGGATAAGCGTACCGAGAGTCGCGTCTTTCCAGTCAGGGAAGCAGGAGGAACGCGCCGTATCAGTCGCCGCGCCGTCTTCATCTCCTTCGCCGGCGGCGAATACCGCGCCCCGCGAGCCGGAGGCGCCGTTCTTTGAACCTTCCGCGGTGAAGGAGGAAAAAACTCCGGTCGTCCGACAGGATACGACGAAAACCGACGTCGTTCACGGTTATAATTACGTGGGAGAGGTTTACAGGACCTATCTTGTTTTTGAGAGCGAATCGGGCGTGCTCTTTGTGGACAAGCACGCCGCTCACGAACGCATTATATTCAACAGGCTCAAAAAGAGCTTCAACCCTGATTCCGACGCGCAGCTTCTGCTTTCTCCGGTTACCGTTTCGCTCGACAAAACCGAAGCTCGGACGATACTCGACAACGTCGAAACGCTCGCTCAGCTCGGCTTCGACGTAGAGGATTTCGGCGCGGGGCAGGTCACTGTCAGAAGCGTTCCCGTCAAGCTGAACGACGACGACGTTTCGTCGCTGCTTCAGCTCATGGCGGAAAAGCTCCCGAAGGGCGGCAAGCGCAGCGTAAGCGAAGCGTTTTACGACGACGTCCTCCACTCGGTCGCCTGCAAGGCTGCCGTTAAAGCCGGCAGACGCAGCAGCGAGGAGGACGCCGAAGACATCCTGCGTATGCTTGACGAGGATCCCGACGCGCGTTTCTGCCCTCACGGCCGGCCCGTCTGCTTTGAGATAAAGCGCGGCGACCTGGATAAGCAGTTCCTTCGCTGATATGGATAAGAAGCCGAAACTGCTCGTTATCTGCGGTCCTACCGCGGCGGGGAAGACCGCCGTGGCGGTCGAGACCGCCAAGCTGCTTGACGGAGTCATTATCTCCGCCGATTCGATGCAGATATACAAGGAGCTTTCGATAGGCACCGCCAAGCCGACTTCCGAGGAGCTGGACGGCGTTGAATGCCGCCTTATCGACTTCGTCGAGCCGGACGGCGACTATAACGTTTTCCGCTTCAAGCAGGACGCCGAGCGCGAGATCGACAGCGTGCTTTCTTCCGGCAGGACGCCGATACTCTGCGGCGGCACCGGCCTCTATATCGACGTGCTCGCGTCAAACACCGCGCTGTCGGACGAAAGCAGCGACGAAACCGTCCGCGCGGAGCTGAAAAAACAGGCGGCGGAGAAGGGAAGCGCGGAGCTGCATCGTCAACTTGCGGAGGTTGACAAACCTTCCGCCGAGCGCATCCATCCCAACGATACGAAGCGCGTCATACGCGCTCTCGAAATATACCGCGTGACCGGCAGACCCCAGAGCGTTTGGGACGCCGAATCTGTGCGCGAAAGCCGTTATTCCCTCTGCAGGATTCTGATAAACTGCCGCGACAGAGCGGAGCTTTACGGGCGCATAGACCGCCGCGTCGACGCGATGATCGCCGCGGGACTTCGGGACGAGGCGAGGCGCGTCTTTGACGCGTACGATCCCGACAAAATATCCGCTATCGGCTATCCCGAGCTTTTCGCGTACTTCCGCGGGGAGTGTGCGCTGGACGAAGCCGTCGCGAAGATAAAGCAATACAGCAGGAATTACGCAAAGCGTCAGCTTACGTGGTTCCGCAGAGGAGAATACATCGGCGAGTTCTTTACCGACGAACGCTCCGTAAAGGAGATAGCCGCGGACGTCGCGCAGCTTTTCGCGTCGTTCGGCGGATAACGTAAAAACGACGAAAGGAGTAGGCTATGCAAAAAACGCAGAACTTGCAGGATCTGTTCCTCAACGCTTGCAGAAAAGAGAACACGCAGGTAACGGTCTTCCTGAAAAACGGCTTTCAGTTCAACGGCGCCGTCAAAGCTTTCGACAGCTTCACCGTTTTGCTGATTTCCGGCGGGAAGCAGATGATGGTCTATAAGCACGCGATCTCGACCGTGGTTCCGGCGGGGCACGTTGCGATGGAACACGCTGAGGAAGAATAAGATCCGAAAAGGGTGAAGGAGAGTTGAAAAACAACACCGGCAGGTTCATATCAATCGTCGTGTCCGTGCTGTTGATAGCGTACGTGGCCTATAACATCTTCAATCTTGTTTACGATCCGGTAAAAACGGAACGTGCGTTGAGGGTGAGGGTGGACGACAGCATCACGGTCGCGGGCGTTGCCCTGCGCTCCGAAAGGCTCGTCGACACGTCGGCCTCGGGTATCGTGGATTATCTTGTCAGCGACGGAGCGCGGGTAGCCAAGGGCGAACGCATAGCCAGAATATACGCTTCCGCATCGGGAGCGGACGTCGAAAAACAGCTTCGCGAGACCGAAGCCGAAATCGCGCGCCTTGAAGCGGCGCTCGGCGCTCAGGGAACCGGAGTAGACGCCTACTCAATAGAAACAAATATACGCGGCGGATTTGCGAAGCTCGCCGACGCCTGCCGCGAAGGAAGGCTGAAGAACGTCGGAGCCGTTATGGACGAAGTGCTGACCGACTTCAATATGCGGCAGGTGGTGCAGGGAAACGTGGAGGGATTCACGGCGCGCCTTGAAGAGCTGAAAGCGGAACGCGACAGACTTCAGGAAACGCGTGCCGGCGATTACGACACGGTGACTTCGCCCGATTCCGGTTACTTCGTCAGCTACACAGACTCGTTCGAGAACGTTGCCGACTACGACAGCATAACCGAGCTTACGCCGAAGGAGATAGCGCGTATCTGCGAAAGAACGCCCGAAGTGTCCGAAGACTCCGGCACGGGGAAGCTTATAGATCAATACGAGTGGTTTTACGTCGCGCCGATTTCCGAAGCCGACGCGGCGCGGCTCGAGGTTGGCAGAACGCTGCCGGTAAGGTTTTCGTCCTCGCTTGCTTACGACGTGTATTTCACGGTCGAGAAGCTTGAAGCGGACGAGGAAGGCAACAGGGCGGTCATTTTTTCGTGCAATAACGTCAACAGCGAGTTGGCGTGCATGCGCGTTGACAGAGCGACCGTGAAGCTCAACAGCTTTTCAGGGGTCAGAGTCAATTCCGACGCGCTCCGCGTTGTCGACGGGGAGCAGGGCGTATACATCGCCCGCGGCCAGAAGGTCGCCTTCCGCAAGGTCGATCTCGTCTACACGGGCGACGGATACGTGATTTCGAGGATCAGGAGAGACGATCCGTCGATGCTGCAGCTTTACGACGACGTAATAATCGGCGGCAGGAATATGTACGCCGGAAAACTCATCTGATCGGAGGACGAAATGGGAATATCCGATAACATATCGACGATAATGTCGAATATCTCTGCCGCCGCCGTAAGAGCCGGCAGGTCGCCGGAGGAGGTCACGCTTGCCGCGGTGACGAAATTCCAGAGCGCCGAACGCGTTAACGAGGCGATCGCCGCGGGAGTCCGCGTCATCGCGGAGAACCGCGCTCAGGAGCTTGCGGAAAAATATCCGCTCATAAACAAGCCCGAGGGGCTTGAGATACACTTCATCGGGCATCTGCAGAAGAACAAGATCAAATACATAATCGACAAGGTCGATATGGTCCAGAGCGTCGATACGGTCGAGCTCGCGCAGGCGCTTTCGGCGGCCTGTGAAAAGCGCGGCAGAGACCTGGACGTGCTTGTTCAGGTGAATATCGGAAACGAACCGCAGAAGTCCGGCTTTGCCGTGTCCGAAGCGGTCTCCGCCGCGTTGGAGATAGCCTCGATGCCTCGTCTGAAACTGCGCGGACTGATGGCGATTCTGCCGCTCGGAGTCGAAAAAACGGAAGCTTTGAAACTTTTTTCCGAAATGTGCAAACTGTTTCTTGACATACGAGGTAAAATAAGCGATAATAAATATATAAATATACTGTCGATGGGCATGACCGACGACTACGAATGGGCGGTCGAAGGCGGCTCCACGCTCGTCAGAGTCGGCAGAGCTATTTTCGGAGAAAGAAATCAAATATAAAGGAGAGCGTAAAATGGGAATCGGAGACAAAATCAAGAACCTTTTCACCTACAATGATGAGGACGATGAGCTGGAAACCGTATCCTCCGGCAGAGAAAGAGAAGAGGAACAGGTTATCAGACCGCTTTCGGAGGTTCCGAAGGGAAACAAGGTCGTCAACATCCACGCGACAACTCAGCTTCAGGTCGTGCTTGTAAAGCCCGAGGTGTTCGAGGACGCCAGCGCCATCGCGGACCATCTCAACGAGAAGCGCACCGTCGTTCTCAACCTTGAGAATACCGGCAAAGAGATTTCACGCAGACTGATAGACTTCCTCAGCGGCGTAGCCTACGCCAACGGAGGCAAGATCCAGCGCGTTGCTCACAGCACTTATCTTATCACCCCGTACAACGTGGGTATCATGGGTGACCTGCTTGACGAGCTGGAAAACAACGGACTGTTTTGAGCCGTAAAGAGTAAAAAATAATGCGTAGGGGGCTGTAAATGATTTATCCGAAAGATATCAAAGCGAAGCAGTTTTCAAAGAGCTTCAGCGGCTATAAAATGGAAGAGGTCGACGTTTTTCTCGACGAGGTCGCCGCGGATTACGAGAAGATGCTCACCGATAACGCCGAATTGATAAAGAAGATCGAAGTCGTCGTTGCCAAGCTCGAGGAATACCGCGGCAACGAGGAGTCGATTTCAAACGCTCTTCTCAATGCCCAGAAGATAAACGAGCAGGTCATCAGAGAAGGTAAAAACAAGGCGGATCTCATCATCAGAGAAGCGACCTTCAAGGCGGAACGCCTTGTGAAGAACGCGCAGAAGGACGTCGAGCAGGAGCAGGAGACTCTGAACGTTCTGCGCAAGGAGGTTTCGGATTTCCGCGCCAGACTTTTCGCGATATACCGCAGCCATCTCGATATGATCGATTCGCTGCCTTACGTTGAGGATGAGAAGGAAGAGCCCGCGCCCGAGCTGCCTGAAGAAGCTCAGGAGCAGTCTACGGAAACCGCCGAGCCGGCGCCTTCGGCAGAAACGGTATCTGCGCCCGAAGCTCCGGCCGCCGAACCGGCTCCGGAAGCTCCCGCGGAAGAGGACGTCAGCATCTTCAAGCCTGAAGAGGCTGCAGCGGCGGCTCCCGAAGCGCCTGCTGCGCCCGAAGCGCCCGAGGCCGCCGAGGATGCGGAGCCCGAGGACTCTGCGGACGGTCAGCTCCTTTTCGGCAGCGCCGCCGAAAAGTTCAAGGATATCGACATCAAGTTCGGATCGGACTATGATTTTGACAAAGAATAAGTGAAAAAACCGGCGGCGGATCCCGCCGTTAAAGGCGAGCGGAATGGATCCGTTCCGCTCGCCTCAATTTGTTTTCGGGAGTATAGAAAGAAATGCAAGAAATGCAGTCTGATTACAACGCTACTCTGAATTTACCCAAGACCGAGTTCTCGATGCGCGCCAACCTGCCGCAGAGAGAGCCGGAGCTTCTTGAAAAGCAGAAACAGGATAATTTTTACGATACCCTCATTAAGCATAATGAGGGTAAACCCTTATATGTGCTTCACGACGGGCCTCCCTACGCCAACGGCGACATACACCTCGGCCACGCGCTGAACAAGGTGCTGAAGGACATAATCGTCCGCTACAAGAATATGGCGGGCTACTGTTCTCCCTACATTCCCGGCTGGGATACCCACGGTCTGCCCATCGAGCGCCAGGTCATCAAGAAGTACGGCCCGCCGAGAGGGGATATAGTCGGCTTCCGCAAGCACTGCCGCGAGTTCGCGCTGCAGTACGTCGAAACTCAGAAGGAGCAGTTCAAGCGCCTCGGCGTCATCGGCCGCTTCGACAAGCCCTATCTCACGCTCAACCCCGAGTTTGAGGCGAAGCAGATCGAGATCTTCGGCAAAATGGCGGAGAAGGGCTATATCTACAAGGGGCTGAAGCCTGTCTACTGGTGCCCCGCGGACGAAACCGCGCTTGCCGAGGCGGAGATCGAATACTCCGACGACAAGTGCGACTCCATCTACGTCAAGTTCGCCGTCGCGGACGACAAGGGCAAGCTCGCGCAGTACGGTATCGACCGCGCAAAGACCTACTTCGTTATCTGGACGACTACCACCTGGACCCTGCCCGGCAACCTCGCCATATGCCTCGGTCCGGAGTTTGAATACAACATAGTATCGGCAAACGGCGAATACTATATTATGGCCAAGGAGCTCACCGAGTCCTCGATGAAGGCCGCCGGCATAAGCGATTACGCGATCGCCGCCTCCGGCATCAAGGGCAGCGAGTTCGAGTATATGACCGCGAAGCACCCCTTCCTCGACCGCGAATCGCTTATCATCGTAGGCGACCACGTCACGCTCGAAAGCGGCACCGGCTGCGTACATACCGCTCCCGGCCACGGCGAAGAGGACTTCGTCGTCTGCAAGAACTACCCCGAGATCGGCATCGTTGTTCCCGTCGACGGGAAGGGCAGACTGACCGAGGAAGCGGGCAGGTTTGCCGGCCTGAAGACCGACGAGGCGAACAAAGAGATCGCCGCATATCTGAAAGAAACCGGCGCGCTCTTTGCGATAGAGGAGATAATCCACCCCTATCCGCACTGCTGGCGCTGCCACAACCCGATAATCTACCGCGCCACCGAGCAGTGGTTCTGCTCCGTCGAGGCGATAAAGCCGCAGACTATGGAAGCGATCTCCACCGTCGAGTGGATGCCCAAATGGGGAGAAGAGAGGATTCGCTCCATGGTCAGCGACCGCGCCGACTGGTGCATCTCCCGTCAGCGCATCTGGGGCGTTCCGATCCCGATCTTCTACTGCGAGGAATGCGGCCACGAGCATATCGACCCCGAAGCGATCAAAGCGGTTTCCGAGCTTTTCCGCAGAGAAGGCTCCGACGCGTGGTACTCCACCGACGCCGCGGATATTCTTCCCGCCGGCACGAAGTGCTCCAAGTGCGGCTGCGATAAGTTCCGCAAGGAAACCGACATTATGGACGTCTGGTTCGACTCCGGCAGCTCCCACGCCGCCGTGCTGAGCGAAGAGAACGGCCTTTCCGAGCCCTGCGACCTCTATCTCGAAGGCAACGACCAGTACAGGGGCTGGTTCCAGTCCTCGCTGCTGACCTCCGTCGCCACCGCGGGCATCGCTCCTTACCGCAGCGTCCTGACTCACGGCATGATAATCGACCTCGAGGGCAGGAAGATGTCCAAGTCGCTCGGCAACGGCATCTCACCGCAGGACATCATCAAGGAATACGGCGCGGATATCCTCCGTCTGTGGATCTCCTCCGCCGACTACCGCAACGACGTCAAGGTCTCCAAGGAGATACTCAAGCAGCTCGCGGAGGTCTACCGCAAGATCAGAAACACCGAGCGCTTCATCCTCGGCAACCTTTACGACTTCGATCCGGAAAAGGACGCCGTTCCGTTTGAGCAGCTTACCGAGCTGGATAAGTGGGCGTGCTACGCGCTCGACGCGCTTATCGACAAGGCGGCGAAGGCTTACGACGCTTTCGACTTCCACGTCATCTACCACGCCGTTTACAGCTTCTGCGTGCTCGATATGTCGTCCTTCTACCTCGACATAATCAAAGACCGTCTCTATGTCGAGAAGGCGGATTCGCTCTCGCGCAGAGCCGCGCAGACGGTCATCTATAACGTGCTGAACGCCATCGTGAAGATAGTCGCGCCGATCCTTTCTTTCACGTCGGAGGAGGCGTGGCAGTTCATCCGCCACACCGCCGGAGAAGACGGAAGAAGCGTGTTCTTCAACGACTTCCCGAAGGCGCAGGGACTCTCCGCGCCCGAGGAGTTCACCGCCAAATGGGATAAGATCATCGCCGTCCGCAACGACGTGCAGAAAGCTCTCGAGCTCGCCCGCGCCGAGAAGAAGATCGGCGCCTCGCTCGAAGCGGTAGTCACCGTCTACGCCGACGCGGACGAAAAGGCGTTCCTCGATACCGTTCCGGATCTCGCGCAGCTCTTCATCGTCTCCGGCGTGAAGATCAGCTGCGACGCCGCTCCCGCGGACGCCGTGGCGGGTGAGAACGCGGGCGTTTCCGTCCTCGTCGCGAAAGCGGAGGGCGAGAAGTGCCAACGCTGCTGGGCGTACACCGGCGACGTCGGATACGACGAAAAGCACCTGACGCTCTGCAAGCGCTGCGCGTCGATTATAGAGTAAATTGAACGGCAGGCGGAAACGCCTGCCGTCTCAAAGGAGAAAGCCAATGCTGTTGTTCTTTCTGCTTTCCGCCGCGCTCGTCGCCACGGATCAGATAACGAAAGCGCTCGCCGTCGCGTATCTCAAGCCGGTCACGACCGTTCCGATAATACGGGACGTGCTTCACCTGACCTACCGCGAGAATACCGGCGCGGCGTTCAGCATACTCAACGGCTTCCGATGGGGCTTCGTGATACTCGCGGTAATAGTCTGCGGAATAGTGATATATATCAACGTTTCGCGCAAGATTGACTCGAAGCTCTTCTACGCGTCGTCGATACTCGTCGTCGCGGGCGCGATCGGGAACGTGATCGACCGTATCGCGACCGGAGCGGTCGTCGATTTCATAGATTTCCGGCTGATCGATTTTCCGGTGTTCAACTTTGCGGATATCTGCCTTACCGTCGGAGTTGCGATGCTCTTTATCTATTTCCTGTTTTTCTACGGCAAAGAGAAAAAGACCGTGAAGACGGAGGAAACGCCCGATGAGGATAACGGTAACTGAAGAAACCGCGGGAACGCGGCTCGACGCGGTCGTATCCGCTTCCGGGGAGTTCTCGCGCTCCGCGGCGCAGAAGCTCATCGAGTCGGGCGCGGTCGAAATCAACGGAGCGCCCGTTACCGCGAAGAACCATAAGACGAAGGCGGGCGACGAGATAGTCGTCACACCTCCGGAAGCCGAGCCGCTCGATATGGCTCCGGCTGAGATACCGCTTTCCGTGCTCTACGAGGACTCCGACCTGCTCGTCGTGGACAAGCCCGTCGGAATGGTCGTTCACCCCGCGCCGGGGAACTATTCCGATACGCTCGTCAACGCGCTTCTCGCGCACTGCGGCGATTCGCTCTCCGGCATAAACGGAGTGACGCGCCCGGGCATCGTCCACCGCATAGACAAGGAGACGAGCGGGGTGCTGCTCGTCGCGAAAAACGACAAGGCGCACCTTTCGCTCGCGGAGCAGATAAAGGAGCACACGGCGCGCAGGGAATACCTAGCCGTCGTCCACGGCCGCTTCCCGAAAAAAGAGGGCACAGTCAACGCGCCGATCGGGCGCAGCCGCGCCGACCGCAAGAAGATGGCGGTCACGGCGGTCAATTCAAAGCCTGCGGTCACGCACTACGAAGTGCTTGAAGAATTCGACAAATACTCGCTGATCCTCTGCCGCCTCGAGACCGGCAGAACGCATCAGATACGCGTCCACATGGCGCATATCGGACACCCCGTCGCGGGGGACAGGCAATACGGCAGGACAACCGACCTGCCGCTGACGCATCAATGCCTCCACGCGGCGAGAATAACCTTCCGCCACCCTTCAACGGGCGAAGAGATGACGGTCGAAGCGCCGCTGCCCGACTATTTCACCGAAACGCTCAGCGTTTTGAGAAAGGGAGATGCTCATGGAAAAACAGAAACTTACTGAGCTTGCCGTCTTCGCGGAAAAGGTACGCCTCGCCGCGCTTGAGGGCATCTACAACGCCGCCTCGGGACATCCCGGCGGATCGCTTTCGATCGCGGAAGTCGTAACGTATCTGTATAACTGTGAAATGCGCATACGTCCCGATCAGCCCGACTGGGAAGACAGAGACAGATTCGTTTTATCCAAGGGGCACTGCGCGCCCGCCGTCTACGCCGCGCTCGGTCTGAAGGGCTACTTCGACGTCAAAGAGGTCGCGAATCTCCGTAAGCTCGGGCACTTCCTTCAGGGTCACCCCGATATGAAGGGCGTTCCCGGCATCGATATGTCCACCGGCTCGCTGGGGCAGGGCATTTCCGCCGCCTGCGGAATGGCGCTCGCCGCGAAGCTCGACGGAAGGGACTACCGCGTTTACACAATCCTCGGCGACGGCGAAAGCCAGGAGGGACAGGTCTACGAAGCCCTCATGTTCGCCGCGCACTACAACCTCGATAACCTCGTCGTGATGATCGACTATAACGGCCTGCAGATAGACGGCGATATAACGAAGGTCATGTCGCCTCTGCCGTTTGCCGATAAGTTCAGGGCGTTCAACTTCAACGTCTTTGAGGCGGACGGGCACGACTTCGAGTCCATCGCCGCCGCGCTTGACGCCGCGAGAGCCGCGAAGGGCAAGCCGAGCGGCATAATCCTCCGCACTGTCAAGGGCAAGGGCGTTTCGTTTATGGAAAACAACCCCGCCTGGCACGGCTCCGCGCCGAAGCAGGAGCAGTACGAGATCGCGAAGGCGGAGCTCGAGGCGCGTCTTGAAGCGGCGCAGAAAGGGGAACTGAGATGAAAGCAACGAGAGAAAGCTACGGCCTGACGCTCGCGGAGCTCGGCGAGACCAATAAGGATATCGTCGTCCTCGACGCCGACCTTTCCGGCTCGACCAAGACCGCGATTTTCGGCAAAAAGTTTCCCGACAGATTCTTCAACTGCGGCATCGCGGAAGGCAATATGATGTCCGTCGCGGCGGGACTCGCCGCCTGCGGCAAGACCGTTTTCGCCAGCTCCTTCGCTATGTTCGCCACCGGCAGGGCGTTCGAGCAGATAAGAAACTCCATCTGCTATCCCGGCCTTAACGTAAAAGTCGCCGCGTCCCACGCGGGCGTTTCCGTGGGCGAGGACGGCGCGACTCACCAGTGCATCGAGGATATATCGATAATGCGTTCCATTCCCGGCATGGTGGTCGTCAGCCCCGCCGACGACGCGGAGGCGTGCGCGGCGGTACGCGCCGCCGCCGAGTATAACGGACCTATGTATATCCGCCTCGGCCGTCTCGTCTACCCGGACGTCTATACGCCCGAAACCTGTCATTTCAAGCTCGGCAAGGGCGACGTCCTGCGCGACGGCTCCGACGTGACCATCGTCGCGACCGGACTTATGCTTTCCGAGTCGCTGATCGCCGCCGATATACTTGAAAAAGAGGGGATAAGCGCCGCGGTAATCAACATCTCCACGATAAAGCCCATCGACGCCGAACTGCTCGTGAAATACGCGCAGAAGACCGGCTGCATCGTCACCGCCGAAGAGCATAATATCATCGGCGGGCTCGGCTCCGCGGTCTGCGAAGCGCTCAGCGAGCACTGGCCCGTTCCCGTCAGCCGCGTCGGCATAAACGACGTTTTCGGCTTGAGCGGCAAGGCGAAGGAGGTCCTCGCTTACTTCGGCCTCACCGGCGAAAAGATTGCCGAGAGAGCGAAGATGATAACGAAAATGAAAAAAGCGTGAAAACGCTTGCAATTCACGCCGGCACGGCGTAAAATAACACTGATAATTTTATAAACGGAGGATATACACATGAACAAAAAGACCATTGAAGACATGAACCTTGAAGGCAAGAAAGTCCTCGTAAGATGCGACTTCAACGTACCCGTCAAGGACGGCGTCATCACCTCGGACAAAAGAATAACCGGCGCTCTGCCGACCATCAAGTATCTGGTTGAGAAGAACTGCAAGGTCATCCTTTGCTCCCATATGGGCAAGCCGCACAACATCTTCGACGCTGAGCTGAAGCTCAGCAAGAAGGAGATCGCCAAGATCGACGAGCTCCCCGAAGAGGAGAGAGCGGCCGCCACCGCCGCCGCGCTTGAAAAAGCGAAGGGCGACAAGAAAAAGTTTTCGCTCAAGATCGTTGCCGACAAGCTCAACGAGTACCTCGGCGGCATAGTCACCTTCGCCGAGGACACCGTCGGCGAGGATGCGCAGGCGAAGGTCGCGGCGCTCGAGCCCGGCAAGATCGTCCTGCTTGAAAACACCCGCTTCACCAAGGCGGAGGAGAAGAACGATCCCGAGTTCTCCAAGAAGCTCGCCTCGCTCGCCGAAGTCTTCGTCAACGACGCGTTCGGCACCGCGCACAGAGCGCACGCCTCCACCGCCGGCGTAGTCACCTACGGCGGACTTCCGGCTGCCTGCGGCTACCTCATTCAGAAAGAGATCACCATTATGGGCGACGCGCTCGAAGCGCCTCAGCGCCCCTTCGTCGCCATCCTCGGCGGCGCGAAGGTCTCCGATAAGATCGGCGTCATCACCAACCTGATCGAGAAGGTAGATACCCTCATCGTCGGCGGCGGCATGGCCTACACCTTCTACAAGGCGAAGGGCTACGGGGTCGGCACCTCGCTGCTCGAGACCGACAAGGTCGAGCTCGCCAAGGAGATCATGGAAAAGGCTGCCGCGAAGGGCGTCAATTTCGCGCTTCCGGTCGATAACGTCTGCGCGAAGGAATTCAGCGCCGACGCCGAGCCGGTCGTTTATGCCTGCGACGCGATCCCGGACGACATGATGGGCCTCGACATCGGACCGGAGTCCGTCAAGAAGTTCTCCGAGCTGATCAAGGACGCCAAGACGGTCATCTGGAACGGACCGATGGGCGTCTTCGAGTTCGAGAAGTTCGCGGTCGGCACCAAGGCCGTCGCGGCCGCGATCGCCGCGAGCGATTCCGTCAGCATCATTGGAGGCGGCGACTCAGCCGCTGCGGTCGAGCAGCTCGGCTACGCCGACAAGATGACCCACATCTCCACCGGCGGCGGCGCCTCGCTCGAGTTCCTCGAGGGCAAGACCCTCCCCGGCATCGACTGCCTCGACAACAAGTAATTCAAAAAGCAATTTAAGCGGGGCGGTCGCACCGGCCGCCCCGAAATCACTTTATAAGGAGAAACTGCAATGAATAAAGACCTCAGAAGCGCCATTATCGCCGGCAACTGGAAGATGAACAAGACTCCGTCCGAAGCGGCGAAGCTCATCGAGGAGCTCAAGGCCGCCATGCCCGAGCCCGACTGCGAAGTCGTCGTCTGCGTTCCCGCCATCGACATCCCCGCAGTCGCGGAAGCGATAAAGGGCAGCCGTATACATCTCGGCGCGCAGAACGTGCATTTCGAGCCCAGCGGCGCCTTCACCGGCGAGATCTCCGCGTCCATGCTCGCGGAAATGGGCGTTGAATACGTTATCGTCGGCCACAGTGAACGCCGCCAGTACTTCGGCGAGACCAACGAAACGGTCAACCTCCGCGCCAAAGCGGCGATCGCCGCCGGACTTACCCCCATCATCTGCGTCGGCGAAACGCTCGAGCAGCGTGAGCAGGGGATAACCGACGACCTGATCTCCATGCAGACGAAGATCGCCTTCAACGGCATTGAGAAGGAAGACGCGATCAACTGCGTCATCGCCTACGAGCCCGTGTGGGCGATAGGCACCGGCAAGACCGCCACCGCCGAGCAGGCGAACGAGGTCTGCCAGCTCATCAGAGACACCATCGGCGTCCTCTACGACGACGAGACCGCGGACGGCATCTCCATTCAGTACGGCGGCTCCATGAACGCGAAGAACTGCGCCGAGCTGCTCGCGATGGAAGACATCGACGGCGGCCTTATCGGCGGCGCTTCGCTGAAGGCCCCCGACTTCTCTGTCATCATCGACGCGGCTTCCAAGTAATAAACAGAAAGTGTTGATAATATGAAAAGACCTGTTGTATGCGTCGTCATGGACGGCGTCGGGTTCAGCAAGACCGGACTCGGCGACGCCGTCGGCAACGCCAACACCCCGACCCTCGACAAGCTCTTCGCGACCTGCCCGCACACGCGCCTGAAGGCGCACGGTGCCGCCGTCGGACTCCCCGGCGACGACGATATGGGCAACAGCGAAGTCGGACATAACGCCCTCGGCTGCGGCCAGATCTATTCGCAGGGCGCGAAGCTCGTCAACGAATCCATCGAGAGCGGCAAGCTCTATCAGAGCGCCGTCTGGAAAAAGATCGTCGCGGGCTGCGTCGAAAGATCGTCGACTCTGCATTTCATCGGTCTGCTTTCCGACGGCAACGTCCACTCCAACGTTTCGCACCTTTTCGCGATGCTGAAAAAGGCGAAGAGCGAGGGCGTGAAAAAGGCGAGAGTCCACATCCTGCTCGACGGCAGAGACGTTCCCGCGACCTCGGCGCTTATCTACGTCGAGCAGCTGGAAAACGTCCTCGCGGAGCTCAACGACGCCGGCTTTGACGGAAAGATCGCCAGCGGCGGCGGCAGAATGAAGGTCACGATGGACAGATACAAGGCCGACTGGAATATGGTAAAGATCGGCTGGGATACACACGTCAGAGGCGAGGGCAGACAGTTCGCGTCCGCCGCGGAAGCGATCGAGACCTACCGCGCCGAGAACGAAGGCGTCATCGACCAGGATCTGCCCGCGTTCGTCATCGCCGATAACGGCGAGCCGGTCGGCAGGATAACCGACGGCGACGCGGTCATACTCTTCAACTTCAGAGGCGACCGCGCGATCGAGATCAGTATGGCGTTCGACGACGAAAACTTCACCGCCTTCGACAGAGGCGCGCGCCCCGACGTCATATACGCCGGAATGCTGCAGTACGACGGCGACCTCGAGCTGCCGAAGAACTACCTTGTCAACCCGCCGGAGATAAAGGACACGCTCAGCGAGCTGCTCGTCGCTCACGGCCTTAATCAATACGCCGTTTCCGAAACGCAGAAGTACGGCCACGTAACGTATTTCTGGAACGGCAACAGAAGCGGCAAGACCAGCGAGGAGCTCGAGACCTTCGAGGAGATCCCCTCCGACAAGGTTTCCTTCGACGAGCGCCCGTGGATGAAGTCCGCCGAGGTCACCGACGCGATGATAGCCGCGCTGAAGAGCGGCAAATACGACTTCCTGCGCTGCAACTATCCCAACGGCGACATGGTCGGACACACCGGCAGCTACGACGCCGCGATAATCGCCGTCGAATCGGTCGATATCGGCCTCGCGCGTCTGATAAAGGCGGTCGACGAAGCCGGCGCGATCCTGCTCGTTACCGCCGACCACGGCAACGCCGACGAAATGCTCGAGAAGAACAAGAAGGGCGAGCTTCAGGTGCGCACCGCGCATTCGCTCAACCCCGTCCCGTTCATTATCTACGACACGCAGGCAAAGCATGAGATAATCGACGGCGAATACGGCCTCGCCAACGTCGCCCCGACAATCGCGAAACTGCTCGGACTCACGCCTCCCGCGAGCTGGCAGCCGAGCATGATATGAAAACAGAATAAAAATTATCCGAAAACCGCAAGAGTTAGTTTAATTCCTGCGGTTTTTGTGTTATAATCAAGGCGAAGAAGGGGAGGGCGAAGTATGTTCGAAGGTTTCGTTCCCGATTATACGAATATCGTAGACGCCGCGCGCAACAGATCCGCGAAGCGCCTGCCGCTTTACGAGCACCAGATTGACGACGCGATTATGGAAAAGATCGTCGGCAGGGAGTTTTCCGGCCTGCAGGACGGCTCTGCCGCGGAAGCGGCTGAATACGTCGGCCGCGTCTGTGAAAGCTACCTGAAATGCGGTTACGACACCGTTACCTTCGAGCGCTGGCTCAGCGTCGCGTTCCCGGGCAGCGGCGCGCTCGGCGGTCACAAGCCGCCCGTGATAAGAGACCGCGCCGACTTCGAGAAGTACCCCTGGGACGAGGTGCCGGATAATTTCTTCAAGCTTTACGGCAAGCTTTTCGACGGCCTGCGCGAAAAGCTCCCCGCCGGAATGAAGGCGATAGGGGGCGTAGGCTGCGGCGTCTTCGAGTGCGTCGAGGACCTCGTCGGATATCAGGATCTCTGCCTGCTTTCTTATGACGATCCGGAGCTTTACGCCGACCTTTTCAAAAAAGTCGGCGGCGTCAGCGCCGCGACGTGGGAACGCTTCATCCGCGAATACGGCGACCTCTACTGCGTGCTGCGCTTCGGCGACGATCTCGGCTACAAGTCGAATACGCTCCTGCCGCACGATGATATCAGAACGCATATAATCCCGCAGTACAAGCGGATAATCGATATGGCGCACGCGAGCGGAAAGCCGTTCCTGCTGCACTCCTGCGGCAACATCTTCGGCGTTTTCGACGACCTTATCGCCGCCGGAATAGACGCGAAGCACTCGAACGAGGATCAGATCGCGCCATTCACCGAATGGGTTGAGCGTTACGGCGACCGCATCGGCAACTTCGGCGGCGCGGACGTCGACGTGCTCTGCCAGTCTTCGGAGTCGGAGATAAGAGAATACGTCACGGATATATTGAAAAAGTGCGAGGGGCGCGGGGGCGTCGCCTTCGGCTCCGGCAATTCGATAGCCGGATACGTCCCGGTGGAAAACTATCTCGCTATGGTGCGCACCGTACGCGAATACCGCGGCGAAAAGTGACCGCCGCAGTGTGAAACTTGCGTGTGCGCCTTGTATTCCTCATTTTCTTCTGAACGAACGTGACTTACGGTTCGTTTTTTACGGGTATATAAGTGAAGAGTGTTCAACAGTCGTGATAACAGGAGGCGCGATTATGAAAAGGATCATTGCGTTGACGCTGGCGCTCGTTATCGGAGCGGCGATATTCGCGGGCTGCGGAAACCAGCCGGCGGAGCCGGATCCGGCAGCCGCGGGCTACGTCGAAAAACCGGTCGGCAAGGTCAACGGCGCCGCGCTTTACAACCTCGACGAAAAGCTGCTCGACTATATCGCCGAGCGGCAGAGCGGAAACTTCGTCATATCTCCGATGTCATTCAAATACGCCTACGGGCTTATGCTCGCCGGCGCGGAAGGGAACACGAAAAAAGAGCTCCTTGGCGCATTCGCGCTGGAGAACGAGCATTATATCAATAAAGCGCTCTCGTCGTTCAATGAGTACGCGGATGAAAGCGCGGGCAATACCGATCTGAAAATCGCAAACTCCGTGTGGACGCGCGAGGACATAGGCTCGGTAAAACAGAGCTATAAAGAGAAAATCAAAGAGTATAACGCGGAATACTTTGACTTTTCCGGAAACGTCGCCGAAAAAGCCGACGAATGGGTGAAGGGAAAAACCAACGGTATGATCCCGCGTCTTTTCCCCGAGGGTCACGATACATCCGACCTCGTTATGCTGCAGCTGAACGCCTTATATTTCAAGGGTGCCTGGGATTCGGAGTTCAAACCCGAAGACAATCAACGTTCTGATTTTACGAAGGAAGACGGTTCTTTCGTCGAAAAGGACTTTATGTTCCAATCGGAAGCGATGCCGTATTACGAGGATGAGGATACCAAACTTGTGATCTTGCCTATCAGAGACTTTTATAGCGAGACGGGCGTCGTTTTCGTTCTCGGAAGCACCGACGATCTGATCGAAAAAATCGGAAAGGCTTATAACAGCAGGCCGATAGTCAATCTGGCGATACCGAAGTTCGAGGTCGAAACGTCTTTGGAGAACGGCGAGTTCTGCGATTTCCTGAAAGCGTGCGGCGTTGCCGACGCGTTCGATGCTTCGGACGCGGACTTTTCCGGAATTACCGATATGCCGCTTTATGTCAGCGAGATCATCCAGAGAGCGAAGCTCGGAATCAACGAAAAAGGAATAGAAGGCGCGGCCGCGACGGAAATAGGTTACTCTTTAGGTTTCATGCCGACGGAATCGGTGGATTTCAAAGCCGACCGCCCGTTTTCCTTCTTCGTCGTCGCCGATCTTCAGACGTCGCGCCACGTTATTTTCGAGGGGCGCATCGTCGAGTAAAATCCGCAAAATATTTCGCCGATTTATCTTGCAACGTCAAAATCGTTATGGTATAATTACGCTATCAAACAACCTACCCGAGGGGGCGGCAGTATGTCTATTCTCAATGAAATAAGCGAATACATCCAGCGCGGCAGAGCGCCGGAGGTCGAGGCCTCCGTCACAAAGGCGCTTGAAGACGGCATTCCCGCGCAGCAGATACTTTCAGAAGGACTGCTCGACGGAATGAACGTCATCGGCGAGAAGTTCAAGAATAACGAAGTCTTCGTGCCGGAGGTGCTTATCGCCGCCCGCGCGATGAATAAAGGCACCGCGCTGCTCAAGCCCTACCTCGCCGCGGAAGGCGTCAAGGAGAAGGGCGTCGCCGTCATCGGTACCGTAAAGGGCGACCTGCACGACATAGGCAAAAACCTCGTCAAGATGATGATGGAGGGGCGCGGCATAAAGGTCATCGACGTCGGCGTAGACGTCCCCGCGCAGAAATTCATCGACGTCGCCGAAGAAAACGACGCGCAGATCATCTGCTGCTCCGCGCTGCTGACGACGACGATGAACGAGATGAAAAACGTCGTCGACGCAGTCAACGCCTCCGGGCTCAAGGGCAAGGTCAAGGTCATGGTCGGCGGCGCGCCTGTCAGCCAGGCGTTCGCCGACAGCATCGGCGCGGATTGCTATACCTCCGACGCCGCCTCCGCAGCCGAAGCTGCGGTGGGCTTCCTTGAATAGCAGTTTCGGAAATAATCGTTAAAACAAACCGCACGACCTGCGGTTTGTTTTTGTAAAAGCAAACGGAAAGGAGAGTGCGAATGCTTAAATTCATCGCCGGCAGAGCCGGAACCGGCAAGACCTATACCGCGCTGCGCGACGCCGTCGCGGCGGCGCCGTCGCATAAGATGACCTACATCATCGTGCCGGAGCAGAGCACGCTCTCTTATGAAAAACAGCTTATCGAATACAACGCCGAGGCGCGCCGTCTCGGCGTTGAAGTGCTGAGCTTCACCCGCCTTGTCGAGAAGGTCATGCTCGTCACGGGCGGGCTCGCCGGCAACTATATCGACTCTATGGGCAAGACCGCGCTTATCTACCGCGCCGTCCGCGACTGCGCGGATACGCTGACGCTCTTCGGCAAATACGCGGACGATCCGCGCTTCGCCCTCCGCATCGCAGAGACCGCGGACGAGCTGAAGATAAACGGCGTTTCGCCGGACGCGCTCCTCGCCGCGTCCGAAGGCGAGGGGCTCGCGGATACCCTGCGCGGAAAGATGCGCGACACGGCGCTTATCGTCCGCGAATACGAGCGCCTTATCAGCGGCAGCTTCTTCGATCCCGCGGACAAGCTCACCGCGCTCGGCGAGATACTCGACGGCGAAGACTTCTTCTCCGGCTGCGCGGTCTATTTCGACGGCTTCGTCGGATTCACTCCGCAGGAGGAAGCGGTAATCCGGCGCATCATAAAACAGAGCGCCGTGTGCGTTATATCGCTGACCGCGCCTTCGGACGGTATGGACGTCGGCGAGGAGTTCTATCCCGTCGCGCTTATGGCGGAGCGCTTCCGCAGCTTCGCCCGCGATACCGGCGTTGAGATCGGCAAAGCGACCGTGCTGAACGAAAATCACAAGTTTAAGACGCCCTCGATGCTCCTGCTTGAAAGCATGCTCTATTCGGGCGAAAGCGGCGTTGCCGGCGGCGAAGGCATAACCGTTTACGCCGCCGCGGATCCTTACGACGAGATGCGCTACGTAGCATCCGAGATCCGCCGCCTGACCGCCGAAGAGGGCTGCCGCTACCGCGACATAGCGGTCATTGCCGGCGACCTTGAAGCGTGCAGGAGCGCCGCGGAGATCGAGTTCGAGCTTTACGGCATACCTTACTTCATAGACTCGCGCCGCGACGTGCGCTTCAAGCCGCTGATGCGGCTCGTGCTTTTCGCCATCCGCGCCGCGACGCACGGGATGTACTACGAGGACATGGCCGACCTCGCGAAGACCGGACTCGCCGGGATCGACGTCGAGCAGTCCTCGCTGCTTGAGAACTATATCAACCTCTGGCGCGTAAGCGGCGTAAAATGGGGGGCGCGGTTCACGCTGAACCCCTCCGGCTTCGCGGAGGAGATGAAAGAAAGCGACGCCGAGCTGCTTGACGTCGTCAACGAGGCGAGGGATAAACTCGCGACGCCGCTTTTCGCGTTCGCGGAAAAGCTCGCTTCCGCGCGCACCGCGGACGACTTCGCGAAGGCGATATACGAATACCTACTTTCCGCCGGAGCCGCGGAGACCATACGCGCGCAGCGCGAAGCCGCGCTCGCCGCCGGAGAGGAATACGACGGCGACAGGATGTGGGAGCTGCTGATGGACGTGCTCGACCGCATATCGTCCGCCATGGGCGGAGAAACGGTAAGCAAAGACAGCTACGCGGAGCTGCTTCGCATAATGTTTGAGAACGCCGACGTCGGCGTTATCCCGCCGCACGCGGACGAAGTCATAATCGGCAGCGAGGGCAGGGCGCGCGTCGAACACATAAAATACTGCTTCATCGTCGGCGCGACCGACGAAGCGTTCCCGCGCCCGTTCGGCCAGAAGGGCGTTTTTACAAACGCCGATAAAGAAGACCTCTTCAAGCTGGACGTTCCGCTTATTCACGAGGAGGAGGTGCGCCGCTGCGAGCTCATGCTGTCGGTCTACAACGCGCTGACGATCCCTTCGCACGGGCTCACCGTTTCCTACAGCGCGTCAGAAAGCGCGCTTTCCGTTTCCGCGCCGTCGCGCGTGATACTCGACCTTAAAAACACCTTCAAGGATTGCCGCAGGATAGAGGCGTCCGAGCTTGAATACGCCGACGTATGCTCCGCGCCGGCGGCCGCGCTGGATATATGCGCGCCGTTCTACGAAGCGCCGGAGAACGTCGGGGAGGCCTCCGTCGCGGCGGCGGTTTCGCGCACTCCCGCGCTGGCGGCAAAGCTGGATTCCTACCGCGCGATGCGTGAGAGCGCGCTCCGTCCGCTCGACGCGGACGCCGCGGCGTACGTCGCCGGGAAGACGCGCGTCATGAGCGCGTCGAAGGCGGAGCAGTACGCCGGATGCCCGTACAGTTTCTTCTGCAAATACGGGCTTTCGCTTCGCCCGGAGGCGAAAGCGGAGCTCGATCCGCGCAACGTCGGGACCTTCGTCCACTACGTCCTCGAACGCACCGTCAGAGCGATTGCGGACGGCGGCGCCGGCGCAGACGTCGACGCGTACGCGAAGCGCGTTGCCGAGGAGTACGTCGAAAACTGCCTCGGTGGAAAAGAGAACCTGCCGGCGTCCTTCCTGCGCTCGATAACGACGACCACGGCGCTGATCGTCGAGCTTATCGGCTGTATCCGCGACGAACTCGCGGAGAGCGGCTATACTCCGACCGACTTCGAGCTCCCAATAGGCGAAGGCGGCGTCGATTCCTGGGTGATCGACGCGAACGGCGCCGCTATCGGCTTTGAGGGCAAAATAGACCGCGTTGATATCTGCGAACGCGGAGGCCGCAAGTACCTGCGCGTCATAGACTACAAAACGAATAAAGAGAAAAAAGAAGTGTCGCTGCGCAGGGTCTACAACGGCGTCGATATGCAGATGTTCGTGTATCTCATCTCGCTCTGGCTGAACGGCGCCGCCAGATACGGCGAAGGCGTCGCTCCCGCCGGCGTCTACTATTTCCCGGCGAACAGAGTCAGAGTCGACGCTTCGGACGGCAAGATTGCCGAAAAGCTCGCCGACGCGCGCACGATGTCCGGAATGGCGCTTGAGGATTCCCCGATTGACGAGCGTCCGCCCGAGAAAAAACGCCCCGTCCGCTACTCATTCGAACAGCTTGCGCTGCTGAAAAACCATATAGAAAAGCTGACGCGCCGTATGCGCGAACAGCTTGCGGCGGGCAATATACCCAAATATCCGCTAAAAAAGGGCAAGAGCGAAAAGCTGCCCTGCGAATACTGCGATTATATTTCCGTCTGCGGCGTGGATAAAGACAAGGTGGAACCGCGCGCGTTCGATGCGATCAAGGACGAGGAGGTCTTTGAAAGACTGCGGGAGGAGGAAGCGGATGTATAAGGAAATAATCGGCTCATCAACTCCCTGGACCGACGGGCAGAAGCTCGCGATAGGGCTCACGGGCGGCAGCGTGCTCGTTTCCGCCTCCGCGGGAAGCGGCAAGACCGCCGTCCTCACGGAACGCATCATGCAGTGCGTGATCGACGCGGACGATCCCGCCGACGTGCGCGACTTCGTCGTCGTCACCTTCACGAAGGCGGCGGCCGCGGAGATGAAGGCGCGCCTCGGCAAGAAGCTCAGCGACTACGCGCGCGAGCATCCGGAGAACAAGCGCGTCAAAAACCAGCTTATGTATATTCCCGAGGCGCATATCTCGACGATAGACGCCTACTGCCTCTCGCTGCTTGAGAAGTATCAGGCCGCCGAGGGCGCGGACTATTCCGCGGGCGTGCGTATTTCCGCGGAGGGCGAGGCCGATCTGCTTTTCAAAAAAGCGCTCGCCGACGCAATCGAAGAAGAGTTTGACAAAGGCGACGCGGAGTTCTACGCGCTCGTCGACGCCATGGAAGACAGCGGCGGCGGCGCGTCCGATCTGAAAAGCGCAGTCTGCCGTCTGCACGAGCTTATGACCAGAACCCCCGACCGCGAGGAGTTCAAGGCGCGCGTTCTTGAAGTCTTCGGCGAAGGGTACGGCACGGGCAACGCGGAGTTGTTTGCCGACGTGTTCCGCAACGTAGCGAACGCGGCGGAGTATTACGAAAAAGAACTCCGCGGCGTCATCGCCGAAGCTCCGGCATTTTCGGGCGATTCGAAACTTGATGATAACCTGAAAGGGCAGATAGCCTACCTTGAGGCGTGCGCCGACCGCTTCGCGTCGTTGAAGTCCGCGGCAGCGGGAAAGGACTACGCGTCCGTCGTCGCGCTGCTCGGAACGCCGCCCGGCGAGCTTTCGAACAAACCGAGGAAATGTCCCGCCTGGGACGGGTGGATGGACGCGCGAAAGGCCGTTGCCGATAAATGCAGGGGTTATTTCAAAGCCGCCGCGTCCGACTTTTCCGCGACCGAAGATGAAATGCGCGCCGAAGCCGACGCGCTGAGCGTTATCGTCCGCCGCCTGTTCGCTTTGCAGGAGCTGACGGAAAAGAAATACGCCGAACTGAAAAAAGACCGCGGCGTCTGGGACTACGCCGACCTCGAAACGAAGGCGCTGAACCTGCTGTGGAAGCGCGATGCGGACGGAACGCTGCGCCGCACCGGCGTTTCGCTCGAAGAGGGCAGGGCGCACCGCGAGATACTCATTGACGAGTATCAGGACGTCAACGGGCTGCAGGAGCTCATCTTCCGCGGCATTTGCTCCGAGTCGGAGGATAATCTGTTTATGGTCGGCGACGTCAAGCAGGCGATATACGGTTTCCGCGGCGCGACGCCAGAGCTCTTCCTGCGGCACCGCAACGAATACGCGCCCGCCGTCGGAGAAGACTGCGAGTTCCCGGCGAAGATAAGCCTGAATAACAACTTCCGAAGCAGACGCGCCGTTACCGACGCGGCGAACGCGGTTTTCGCCGCGATCATGACGGGGGAGACCTGCGGGATAAACTACGGCGCGGAGGACGTCCTCCGTCCGAACCCCGATGCGGAGAGGGAAAACGCCGGCAGCGGAGCGTATTTCACGCTCCTTCAGGGCGATAACGTCGAGGCGGGCAGACTTGCCGAGGGACGCTATATCGCCGCGAAGATCAAGGAACTGATCGCCGGCGGCATGACCGTCGCCGACAAGCGCGACGGAACCGAGCGCAAGATCGGCTACGGCGACTTCGCGGTGCTTATGCGCGGCACTACTCAGCCTCATCTGCGTCCGATAACGGACGCGTTCACCGAGGCGGGCGTACCGTTTTCCGCGCCCGGCACCGATTCATGCTTCGACGTACCGTCGGTGCGGAGGATGATCTCGCTGCTGCGCGCGATAGATAACCCGATGAAGAATATCGATCTCGCCGCGGCGATGACGAGCGGCGTCTTCGGCTTCACCGACAGCGAACTCGTCGGGGTCCGCCGCCGCGGGCGGGGAGTGTTCTACTACGCGGTCAAAGCCGCCGCGGAGGCGGGGGACGCGAAGTGCGCCGGCTTCCTCGCGGCGCTCGAGCATTTGCGCTGTAAGTCCGCCGCGCTGACGGCCGATAAGCTTATATGGTATATTTACAAGACGTCCGGCTTCCTCGCCTTCGCGTCTTCGCTGAAGAGCGGCAGGCGCGAACGCGCCGCCCTTATGCGCTTTTACGAGATCGCCAAGGCTTACGGCGCTTCCGGCAGGCAGGATCTTTCCGGCTTCATCGGCTACGTCGACAAGGTCATATCGGAGGGCGTGAAAACCGGCGGCAACGGAACGTCCGGCGTCGGCGGCGAGGTCAGGATAATGAGCATCCACGCGTCGAAGGGGCTTGAGTTCCCGGTCTGCTTCATCTGCGACGCCGCTTCGAAGTTTAACGAAGACGATTTGAGCAAGAGCTGCATCATAGCCGGCGGCTCCTCGTTCGGCATAAAGATCGCCGCGCCGGGAGAGCACACCGTGCGCAACACCGCCGCGAGAAAGCTCGCCGCGGCGAAACTGAAAAAGAAGGGGCGCGAGGAGGAAATGCGCCTCCTCTACGTCGCGATGACGCGCGCGATAGAACGCATAGAGATCGTCGCCTCCGTTGCCGATACCGCCGTGACCGTCAGCGGGAGCAGACTCAGACTCAACGCCGCGGGAGAGATGGATCCGTATGAAGTCACGCAGGCGAACAGTTACCTTAAACTCGTCGCGCCGATCGCGCTTGCGGAAACGGGCGCCTTCGACGTATCGATAGATCCGGAGTTCGAGGTCTCCGCCGCCGGAGAGGAGGGCGCCGCGCCCGAGCCGGACGAAGAGCTCGCGCGGAAGATATACGCGCGCATAAACGCCGAATACGGCTTTGCCGCGTCCGCGTCGGTGCCCACGAAGCTGACCGTCAGCGACATCGTCGCGATGAAGGCGGGCAAGAGCGAGAGCGACCGCTGCTGCGAGCGCAGACCGGCTTGCCTCGACGCGGAGCGCCGCGGCGGCGCCGAAGCCGGCACCGCGACCCACGCCTTCCTGCAGTTCGCGGACTTCGATAAGCTCGACGATCCCGAGGCGGAGCTCGAGCGGCTCGTTTCGCAGCGCTTCATAACCGAAAAGCAGGCGCGGATGGTTGACAGGCGCAAGCTTGACAACTTCATTTCCTCGGAGCTTTTCAAGCGGATACGCGCCGCTGAAAAAGTCACGCGCGAGTTCAGATTCACCTTCGAGGCGGACGCTTCCGACTACCTGCCCGACGCGCCGGAAGAAAAACTGCTCGTTCAGGGCGCGATAGACTGCGTCTTTGAGGAGGACGGCAGGTGCGTCGTCGTCGACTACAAAACGGACCGCATAAAAGACGACCTTGCCGAAAAGGCCGCCTACTACAAGCCGCAGCTCGAGATATACGCCCGCGGACTCGCCGAACTGACCGGCAGGGAGGTCTCGGAGGCGTTCCTCTTTTTCCTCGACGCGGGCGAAGAGGTGAAGGTGCTGTAGGGGAGAGCGCCGGTTATATAGGTTGACAGGACGGGACGAAACGGCTCGTCCTGTTTTTGCGTCTTTTCGGGTATTTGTGCACATATCCGGAAGCGCAAAAGTGAAAAAATTAGAAAAAGTTCTGAAAAATGCTTGACATTTGCTTTTCGGGGTGATAGAATACTAAAATCCATATTATCGCATTCTGGTATAATAGGTGGTTTAGCCGCGCCAAATTGCGTATAATAAGGAATTATTCCGTTGAAATCTGACGTTTCGCAATAGCGATTCGTCGTGCGCGAACCGGCATTCGCCGGATGCCGGCGGGAAGCGGCTCCGCCGCCTTCCGTAAAATACAATAGGAGAGGTAAAAGAAATGGCAAACGTTCAACCGAAAGAGGTAAAATTCGGCAAAAAAACGAGAATGAACTTCGCCAAGATCGACGAAGTGCTCGAGATGCCGAATCTTATCGAGGTGCAGATCGATTCCTACAAGTGGTTCCTCAACGAGGGACTGCGCGAGGTCTTTGACGACGTTCCCTCGGTGAGCAATTTCTCCGGAAACCTGGTGCTCGACTTCGTCGACTATTCCATCGACGACAAGGCGAAGTACACCATCGCGGAGTGCAAGGAGAGAGACGCGACCTACGCGGCTCCGCTTCGCGTTAAGGTCCGTATGCTCAACAAGGAGACCGGAGAGGTCAAGGAATCCGATCTCTTTATGGGCGATATCCCCAAGATGACTCCCAGCGGAACATTTATTATCAACGGAGCCGAGCGTGTCGTGGTATCGCAGCTCGTCCGTTCTCCGGGTATGTACTACGACTTCACCCACGACAAGACCGGCAAGAAGCTCTTCACTTCGCAGGTCATCCCGAACAGGGGAGCGTGGCTGGAGTACGAGGTCGATCCGTCCGACGTTTTCTGGGTGAGAATAGACAAGAACAGAAAGCTTCCCGTAACGAAGCTTATCCGCGTTCTGAAATGGCTGACCGGCGAAGACCTGTCCGTCGAGACCGACGAGGAGATCATGGAGCTGTTCGGCAACGACGAGCGCATCCGCCTCACTCTCGACAAGGACACCTCCAAGACGGTCGAGGACGCGATCATCGAGATCTACAAGAAGCTCCGCCCGGGCGAACTCCCGACGACCGACGCTGCTACTTCTCATATCTTCAACCTCTTCTTCGATCCCAAGAGATACGATCTCTGCCGTTTCGGCAGATTCAAGTACAACAAAAAGATGGCGCTGGCCGCGCGTATCCGCGACCAGATACTCGCCCGTCCCGTCGCCGATCCTTTCACCGGCGAAGTGCTCGACGTTCCCGTCGGCGAAGCGATTACCCGCGAGAACGCCCGCCTCATCGAGAGCAGGGGAGTCAACGAAGTCTGGCTCAAGGTCACTCACAGAGACATCGAGACCGGTGAAGAAAGCGAGCTTGAAATCAAGGCGTTCGCCAACAATATGGTCGACGCGTCGCTCCTGCTGAGCTTCGATCCCGCGGAAGTCGGCGTCAACGAAAAGGTCCATCTTCCCACCCTCAGGCGCCTTGTTGAGGCCGCTGAGAACGAAGATGATCTGAAGGCTTCCGTCGCGGCGCACATCGCCGAGCTGATCCCTAAGAACATCATCGCCGACGATATCCTCGCTTCCATCAACTACCTCAACTGCCTGGAGTACGGCGTCGGAACGACCGACGACATCGACCACCTCGGCAACCGCCGCATCCGTTCCGTCGGCGAGCTTCTGCAGAATCAGTTCCGCATTGGCTTTTCCCGCATGGAGCGCGTCATCCGCGAGAGAATGACGCTTCAGCGCCAGGATACCGAGGGCATCGACCCGCATTCTCTCATTAATATAAGGCCGGTAGTCGCGGTCATGAAGGAGTTCTTCGGCTCCTCGCCGCTGTCTCAGTTCATGGACCAGACGAACCCCCTCGCCGAGCTGACTCACAAGAGAAGGCTTTCCGCGCTGGGCCCCGGCGGTCTTTCGAGAGACCGCGCCGGATTCGAGGTCAGAGACGTACACCACTCCCACTACGGCAGAATGTGCCCGATCGAGACCCCCGAAGGTCCTAACATCGGACTTATTTCCTACCTTTCCACCTACGCCCGCATCGACGAGTACGGCTTCCTTGAAGCGCCTTACCGCAAGGTCGACAAGGAGACCGGCGCCGTCACCGACGTCGTCGAGTATATGACCGCCGACGTCGAGGACGAATACATCGTCGCGCAGGCCAACGAAGAGCTTGACGAGAAGGGAAGATTCGTCCGTCCGCGTGTTACCGCGCGTTACCGCGACGAGATCCTCGAAGTCGACCGCGAGCGCGTCGATTACGTCGACGTCAGCCCGAGAATGATGGTTTCCGTCGCGACCGCGATGATCCCGTTCCTCGAGAACGACGACGCGAACCGTGCGCTGATGGGCTCAAACATGCAGAGACAGGCGGTTCCGCTGCTCACTACCGAGGCGCCCATCGTCGGCACCGGTATGGAATACAAGACCGCCGTCGACTCCGGCACCGTGGTGCTCGCGGAGAACGCCGGCACGGTCGTCCGCGTTTCCGCCGACGAGATCATCATCCAGCGTGATGACGACGGCGAGCTTGACACCTATCCGCTCATCAAGTTCCTGCGTTCCAACCAGGGCACCTGCATCAACCAGAAGCCCATCGTCGACAAGAACGAGAAGGTCGAGAAGGGGCAGGTCATCGCCGACGGCGCCTCCACCTCCGGCGGCGAGATCGCGCTCGGCAAGAACGTGCTCATCGGCTTCATGACCTGGGAAGGTTACAACTACGAAGACGCCGTTCTCATCAACGAGAATCTCGTCAAGGACGACGTTTACACTTCCATCCATATAGAAGAATACGAACTCGAGTCCCGCGACACCAAGCTCGGACCGGAAGAGATCACCCGCGACATCCCGAACGTCGGCGAAGACGCGCTGAAGGATCTCGACAAGGACGGCATCATCCGTATCGGCGCCGAGGTGCACGCTCAGGATATCCTCGTCGGCAAGGTAACGCCCAAGGGCGAGACCGAGCTGACCGCCGAGGAAAGACTGCTCCGCGCGATTTTCGGCGAGAAGGCGAGAGAGGTCAGAGACACCTCCCTGAAACTTCCGCACGGTGAATCCGGCATAGTCGTTGACGTCAAGGTCTTCACCAGAGAGAACTCCGACGAGCTTTCTCCCGGCGTCAACAAGGTCGTCAGAGTCTACGTCGCGCAGAAGCGCAAAATCTCCGTCGGCGACAAGATGGCCGGCCGCCACGGTAACAAGGGCGTTATTTCCCGCATACTCCCGCAGGAGGATATGCCCTTCCTGCCGGACGGCACTCCGCTCGACATAGTCCTCAATCCTCTGGGCGTTCCGTCCCGAATGAATATCGGACAGGTGCTTGAGGTCCACCTCGGCTACGCCGCCAAGGCGCTGGGCTGGAACATCATGACCCCGGTCTTCGACGGCGCGAAGGAAGAGGACATCCGCGAGCTGCTCAAGCGCAGCGGACTTTCCGAGGACGGCAAGAGCGTGCTTTACGACGGCCGTACCGGCGAGCCCTTTGATAACAGGATTACCGTCGGATACATGTACTTCCTGAAACTGGCGCACCTTGTCGACGACAAGATCCACGCCCGTTCCACCGGCCCGTACTCCCTCGTCACCCAGCAGCCTCTGGGCGGCAAGGCGCAGTTCGGCGGACAGCGCTTCGGCGAAATGGAAGTTTGGGCGCTCGAAGCCTACGGCGCGGCGCACACTCTCCAGGAGATCCTTACCATCAAGTCGGACGATACCGACGGACGCGTAAAGACCTACGAATCCATAGTCAAGGGGCAGAACGTTCCTACTCCGGGCGTTCCCGAATCCTTCAAGGTCCTTATCAAGGAGCTCCAGTCTCTGGTGCTCGACGTCAAGGTGCTTGACAAGGATATGAACGAGATCGATCTCAAGGAAGTTTCGGACGACGACGCCGTCGCTTACGTCGACGCTCCGCCGGAGTACGCCGCCAACGACGAGGACTTCGAAGACAGCGGATTCTCTATAACCGACGCGGACGATTACGACGGTTACGGCAGTTCGGAAGACGAATTCGGGTCCGACGAGGACTTCGAAGACTTCCCGGGTTGACCGGAAGCGCAGTGATCAGAGTTTGGAGGTAACGAAATGTCTAACAATACGATATTCGATGCAATAAAGATCGGTCTTGCGTCTCCCGAAACGATCAGAAGCTGGTCGAAGGGCGAGGTCAAGAAGCCGGAAACCATCAACTACAGAACGCTCAAGCCCGAGAAGGACGGCCTTTTCTGCGAGCGCATCTTCGGACCCACCAAGGACTGGGAATGCCACTGCGGAAAGTATAAGCGCATACGCTACAAGGGCAAGATCTGCGAAAAGTGCGGAGTCGAGGTTACGACCTCGAAGGTCCGCCGCGAGAGAATGGGACATATCGAGCTTGCCTGCCCGGTGTCTCACATCTGGTATTTCAAAGGAATACCCTCCCGCATAGGCCTCGTCATCGACGTTTCGCCGAAGGCGCTCGAGAAGGTGCTTTACTTCTCCGCCTACATCGTCACCGACAAGGGCGACGTCGACGGCATCGAGAACAAGCAGATACTCAGCGAGAAGGAATACTCCGACCTGCGTGAAGCGTATGAAGGCGACTTCGAAGCGGGAATGGGCGCGGAAGCGATCCAGAAGCTGCTCCGTCAGGTCGACGTCGAGAAGACCTGCGAGGAGCTGAAGGAAGAGCTCGAATCCGCCACCGGTCAGAAGAAGGCCAGGATCCTCAAGCGTCTTGAGGTCTTCGAGGCGTTCCGCAAGTCCGGCAACAAGCCCGAGTGGATGATTCTCGACGTGCTTCCGGTAATCCCGCCGGAAATCAGACCGATGGTCCAGCTCGACGGCGGCCGTTTCGCCACCAGCGATCTGAACGACCTTTACAGAAGAGTCATTAACAGAAACAACCGTCTGAAGAGGCTGCTCGAGCTGAATGCTCCCGACGTCATTATCAGAAACGAGAAGCGTATGCTTCAGGAAGCCGTTGACGCACTCATCGATAACGGCAGGCGCGGCAGACCGGTAACCGGTCCGAACAACCGCCCGCTGAAGTCGCTCTCCGATATGCTCAAGGGCAAGCAGGGACGCTTCAGACAGAACCTGCTGGGCAAGCGCGTCGACTATTCCGGACGTTCCGTCATAGTCGTCGGACCGGAACTGAAGATTTACCAGTGCGGTCTGCCCAAGGAGATGGCGATAGAGCTCTTCAAGCCCTTCGTCATGAAGCGCCTCGTTGAAACGAAGCTTTCCAATAATATAAAGAACGCCCGCAAGATGGTCGACCGCGGCAAGAACGAGGTCTGGGACGCGCTGGAAGCAGTCATCAAGGAGCACCCCGTTCTGCTCAACCGCGCACCCACGCTGCACCGCCTCGGTATCCAGGCGTTCGAGCCCGTCCTCGTTGAAGGCAGAGCGCTCAAGCTGCATCCGCTGGTTTGTACCGCGTTCAACGCCGACTTCGACGGCGACCAGATGGCGGTTCACGTGCCGCTTTCCGCGGAAGCGCAGGCGGAAGCCCGCTTCCTGATGCTCGCGGCGAACAACCTGCTCAAGCCGCAGGACGGCAAGCCCGTCACCGTTCCTACTCAGGACATGGTCCTCGGTTCCTACTACCTGACCATGCAGAAGGACGGCGAACCCGGCGAGGGCAAGGTCTTCCGCGATAAGGACGAAGTCATCATGGCTTACGAATCCGGCGTCATCTCCCTCCACGCCGCCGTCAAGGTGCGTGTTTCCAAGGAGATCGACGGCGAAGTCCGCACCGGCATCATCGACGCGACCGCCGGCAGGATCATCTTCAACGAGCGCATCCCGCAGGATCTCGGATTCGTTGACAGAAACGATCCCGAGCACGCGCTCGACCTCGAGATAACTTTCGTCTGCGGCAAGAAGCAGCTCGGTAAGATCATCGAGAAGTGCATCAAGGTACACGGCCCGTCCGATACCGCCGAAGTCCTCGACAGCATAAAGTCGCTGGGCTACCGCTTCTCCACCAAGGGCGCCATCACCGTTTCCGTCGCGGATATGACCGTTCCTCCGAAAAAGAAGGAGATCATCGCCGACGCCGAGCAGAAGGTCGACAAGATCGTCAAGCAGTTCAAGCGCGGTCTTATCACCGACGAAGAGCGCTACGGCATGACCGTCGCGACCTGGGATCAGGCGACCAAGGACGTCACCGCAGCCCTGCGCGAGTACCTTGACCAGTACAACCCCATCAAGATGATGGCTGATTCCGGCGCGCGCGGCAGCATCGACCAGATCAGACAGCTCGCCGGTATGCGCGGACTGATGGCGAACACCTCGCAGAAGACCATCGAAGTCCCGATCAAGGCGAACTTCCGTGAAGGACTTAACGTCCTCGAATACTTCATCTCCTCCAGAGGCGCGAGAAAGGGCCTTGCCGACACGGCGCTCCGTACCGCCGACTCCGGATACCTTACCAGACGTCTCGTCGACGTTTCGCAGGACGTTATCGTCCGCGAGGAAGACTGCTGGGAGACCGCAGATCCCAACGACGACAGAGAAGACGGCATCCTCGTCTCCGAGATCAAGAACGTCGAGAGCCTCGAGGAACGTCTCTACGGCAGATACGCCGCCGAAGACATCTGCGACCCCAAGACCGGCGAAGTCATCGTTCCCAAAAACGCCCTTATGCGCGATAAGGAAGCGAAAGCCGTCGTCGACGCGGGCGTCACGGAAGCGAAGATCCGCTCCGTCATCACCTGCAAGTCCAAGCACGGCGTCTGCGCCAAGTGCTACGGCCTGAGCCTTGCGAACGACAAAGAAGTCAACATCGGCGAAGCGGTCGGCATTATTGCCGCGCAGGCCATCGGCGAGCCCGGTACTCAGCTGACGATGAGAACCTTCCATACCGGCGGTATCGCGGGCGGCGACGACATTACCCAGGGTCTTCCGAGGGTCGAAGAGCTCTTCGAGGCGAGAAAGCCGAAGAGCCTCGCGGTCATCTCCGAGATCGGCGGCACCGTCGAAGTCTATGAAGAGAAGGGCCAGCCTCACATCAAGGTCACCGGCGGGGAAGAGGACAACTTTGAAGTCCGCATCTATCCCATCGTCTTCGACGCGCACATCCGCGTCAAGACCGGCGACGTCATAAAGAAGGGCGACACCCTCACCGAGGGCAGCGTCAACCCGCACGATATCCTCCGCGTCTGCGGCAGCGACGACACTCAGAACTACCTCATCAAGGAAGTCCAGAAGGTCTACCGTCTGCAGGGCGTTGACATCAACGATAAGCATATCGAAGTCATAGTCCGCCAGATGATGAAGAAGGTCCGCGTCGACGAAGAGGGCGATACGCCTCTGCTGCTCGGCGACATCATCGACCGCGTCTCCTTCGAGCGCGAGAACAAGAAGATCGAGAAGCGCATCGAGGAAGGTGAGATCACTCTCCGCAAGGCGGTCGCGACTCCGGTGCTGCTCGGAATCACCAAGGCGTCCCTCGCCACCGATTCCTTCCTGTCCGCCGCGTCCTTCCAGGAGACCACCCGCGTGCTGACCGAAGCCGCTATCGAAGGCAAGGTCGACCCGCTGCTCGGTCTGAAGGAGAACGTCATCATCGGTAAGCTCGTTCCCGCCGGAACCGGCATGGACATTTACCGCAACGTCGAGATCGAGACGGATATGGGCGACGCGTCCGAGGGCTACGTCGCCGACAGCGACGGCACGGAGGCGAAAGCCGACTGATCCGTTTCCGCAGGCGCGCGGTATATATCGCCCGCCTGTGCGAAAAAAACACTTGACAAAGGGCAAAATAGTGTTATAATAGCCTTTGTGTGATTTTCGCATTTTGTGTGATATGCGGCGGCTCGCGGCCTGCGGGCCACCGCTGTCATAGAATCTTTGAAGAAAGGAGGAACTCCATGCCTACTTTTAACCAGTTGGTAAGAAAGGGAAGAGAGGTTTCCGTCAAGAAGTCTACCGCTCCTGCGCTGCTCCGCGGCTACAACTCCAAGAAGAAGGTCGCCATCCAGCAGAATTCGCCCCAGAAGAGAGGCGTTTGCACCGCGGTCAAGACCACGACTCCTAAGAAGCCTAACTCCGCGCTCAGAAAGATCGCCAGAGTCAGACTCTCCAACGGAATCGAAGCGACGTCCTACATTCCCGGTATCGGCCACAACCTGCAGGAGCACAGCGTCGTTCTCATCAGAGGCGGCAGAGTCAAGGACCTGCCCGGCGTCCGTTACCACATTATCCGCGGCACTCTCGACGCTCAGGGCGTTGCGAACCGCAGACAGGGCCGTTCCAAGTACGGAGCGAAGCGCCCGAAGGCGTAAGCCTGCAAAATTGAATTCAGCAGCCGTTCAGAGCTGTTTTACAGGGTTTATGCCCGTATATAACACCTCGGAATCGCGCGCTGACGAAAGAACAAAACTTTCGAGTACCTATGATATCATAATGTGAAGGAGGGAAGTAAAGTGCCGAGAAGAGGTTCTATTTCCAAGAGAGATGTGTTACCCGATCCACTTTATAATTCCAAGCTCGTTACCAGACTGATAAACAATATCATGCTGGACGGCAAAAAGGGCGTTGCTCAGAAAATAGTCTACGACGCCTTTGCAATAATCAACGAAAAGACGGGAAAGGATCCCCTCGAGGTCTTCAAGGCCGCGCTTGAGAACATCATGCCCACCCTTGAGATCAAGACGAGACGTGTCGGCGGCGCCAACTATCAGGTGCCGATCGAGGTCCGCCCCGACAGAAAGCAGACTCTCGGACTCAGATGGCTCACCACCTATTCGAGAGCCCGCGGCGAGAAGACCATGAAGGAAAGACTCGCTGCCGAGCTGCTTGACGCGCTCAACGGAACGGGCGCTTCCGTGAAGAAGAGAGAAGATACCCTCAAGATGGCCGAAGCCAACAAGGCGTTCGCTCACTACAGATGGTAATTCCCCTATTCTTTACCATCGCATAAGACGCGTTATCCCGAACAGGAGAAAGAAATGCCAAGAACTCACCAGCTTGAAATGTATAGAAATATCGGCATTATGGCTCACATCGATGCCGGTAAAACCACGACTACCGAGAGAATACTTTTCTATACCGGCAAAAACCGCAAAATGGGAGAGACTCACGAGGGCGCCGCTACGATGGACTGGATGGAGCAGGAGCAGGAGAGAGGTATAACCATAACCTCCGCCGCTACCACATGCCTCTGGAAAGGTCACCGTATCAACATTATCGACACCCCCGGTCACGTTGATTTCACCGTAGAAGTCGAGCGTTCGCTTCGAGTGCTCGACGGTTCGGTAACCGTTTTTTGCGCAAAAGGCGGCGTTGAGCCGCAGTCCGAAACAGTCTGGCGTCAGGCCGACCGTTACGGAGTTCCGCGTATGGCGTACGTCAACAAGATGGACATCATGGGCGCGGATTTCTATAACGTCGTCAACATGATGCACGAGAGACTGAAATGCCATCCGGTACCCATCCAGCTTCCGATCGGATCCGAAGACTCCTTCGTGGGGCTTATCGATCTGGTCGAAATGAAGTCCTATATCTACACCAACGATCTCGGAACCGACATTCAGGTCGGAGATATCCCCGAGGATATGCGCGAGCTCGCCGAGAAATACCGCGGCGAGATGATCGAAGCTATCGCCGAGGAGGACGAGAGCGTTCTGGAGAAATACCTTGCCGATGAGGAGCTCACCGTTGAGGAACTGAAGAAAGGCATAAGAGCAGCGACGATCTCCAACAAGCTCGTCCCGGTGCTTTGCGGCACTTCATACCGCAACAAGGGCGTGCAGAAGCTGCTCGACGCGGTTGTCGACTATATGCCGTCGCCTCTCGACGTTCCCGCGATAAAGGGTGTTCATCCCACTACCGGTGAGGAAATGGAGCGCCATTCGTCGGACAGCGAACCGTTCTCCGCGCTGGCGTTCAAGATCGCAGCCGACCCCTTCGTCGGAAAGCTGTGCTTTTTCAGAGTTTACAGCGGTTCCATCACGACCGGATCGATGGTCTACAACTCCACTAAAGACGTGCGCGAGCGCTTCGGAAGGATACTTCTGATGCACGCGAACCACAGGGAAGACCTTGAAGGTGTCTACGCCGGCGACATCGCCGCCGCGGTCGGCCTGAAGAACACGACGACGGGCGATACGCTCTGCTTCGAGCAGAAGCCGATCATCCTCGAGTCGATGGAATTCCCGGAGCCCGTCATAAGAGTCGCCATCGAGCCGAAGACGAAGGCCGGCCAGGAAAAGATGAGCATAGGCCTTGCGAAGCTGGCGGAAGAGGATCCGACCTTCCGCACCTACACCGATGAGGAAACCGGACAAACCATAATCGCCGGAATGGGCGAGCTGCATCTCGAAATAATCGTCGACAGACTTCTCCGCGAATTCAAGGTCGAGGCGAATGTGGGCAAGCCGCAGGTCGCGTACAAAGAGTCCATCCGCAAACCCGCTGACGTGGATTACAGATATTCAAAGCAGACGGGCGGCCACGGACAGTACGCGGGCGTCAAGCTGCACATTGAGCCCAACGAGCCCGGCAAGGGCTATGAATTCGTCAACAAGATCGTCGGCGGCGTCATCCCTAAGGAATACATTCCTTCAGTCGACGCGGGCGTCCAGGGCGCAATGCTCAGCGGAACGCTCGCCGGCTACAACGTGGTCGACGTCAAGGTCACGCTTTACGACGGATCCTATCACGAGGTCGACTCCTCGGATATGGCGTTCAAGATCGCCGGATCCATCGCTTTCAAAGAAGCGATGCGCAAGGCGGATCCCGTGCTGATGGAGCCGATAATGCAGGTCGTCGTGACCGTTCCCGAGGAGTACCTCGGCGACGTTATCGGAGACATCAACGCCCGCCGCGGACAGATAAAGTCCATCGACGTCGTCGCGGGAGCGCAGCAGGTGCATTCCTACATCCCGCTTTCCGAAATGTTCGGATACGCGACGGATCTGCGTTCAAAAACGCAGGGAAGAGGCGTCTATTCAATGGAACCCAGCCATTATTCGGAGGTTCCGAAGACGATTTCCGAAAAAATCGCCGGAAAATAGTCATTTTTAGAAAAAAATGCTTGCTATTTTTTCGCCGATAGTGTAAAATGTGTAAGTACGCACACGAATGATAATATCTCAACATCAAGGAGGATATCACAAATGGCAAAAGCAAAATTTGAGAGAACCAAGCCCCACGTAAACATCGGTACC